>JBAZRU010000260.1:0-8719 GCA_041662805.1 Candidatus Hydrogenedentales bacterium
GCCATCTGAACACGTGCCCGGTGGGCATCGCGACGCAGGACCCCGAGCTTCGGAAGAAGTTTGCAGGGAAGCCGGAACACGTCGTGAATCTGTTGTTCTTCATCGCGCAGGAAGTGCGCGAGATTATGGCGGAACTCGGGTTCAAGAGCGTCAACGAGATGATAGGCCGGGCGGATATGCTCGAATACGATCCGTTGCCCGAACATTGGAAAGCCCAGAAGCTCGACCTTTCGCGCGTGCTGAAGGTAGCTACGCCTTGGGAAGGCGAGACGCTGTATTGCAGCAAGACGCAAGACCACGGCATTGAAAAGGCGCTCGACCACGAGTTGCTGAAGATTGCGGAGGCTTCGCTTCAGCCGAAACCGAATCGTAAAGATGTGGAAAAGACGCGGGCGAGCATCAAGATCCGAAACATCAATCGCACGGTCGGCACGATGCTTTCGAGCGAGTTGACGCGCCGCCACAAGGTGGGGCTGGAAACCGGCGCGTTGCCGGAAGACACGGTTTGGCTCGATTGCGAAGGGTGCGCAGGGCAAAGCTTCGGCGCGTTCGCTATCCAAGGAGTGACGCTGAGCGTGACGGGAGAGGCCAACGACTACTGTGGCAAGGGCCTGTCGGGCGCGAAGATTATCGTCAAACCGGAAGCGAATTGCCCGATTGTTCCGGAAGAGAACATGATTGTAGGAAACGTGGCGCTGTATGGCGCGACGAGCGGCGAGGCCTATTTCCGGGGCGTCGCGGGCGAACGTTTCTGCGTGCGCAACAGCGGCGCGTGGGCGGTCGTGGAAGGCGTTGGCGACCACGGGTGCGAATACATGACCGGCGGGCGCGTGGCGATACTCGGCAAGACGGGCCGCAATTTCGCGGCGGGCATGAGCGGCGGCATCGCCTTTGTGTACGACCCCGACGGCGCCTTGAAGGCGCACTGCAACCCCGGCAACGTCGACCTGAAACCAATGAATGAGAAGAGCACCAAGGACCTCAAGTACATGCTCGAGCGGCATGTGAAATACACCGGCAGCGCGGTGGCTCAGGGGATTCTGGATAACTTCGGCGACGAAGTCGCGAAGTTCGTCCGGGTGATGCCCAGAGACTACGCGCGCGTCCTTCGGGAAATGGAAAAAGAGGCTGCGAAAGCACGGGAGATGCAGCATGCGTCCAAGTAAAGAAAAGGGCTTCATGACCTACAATCGGGAGACGCCTCCCGAAGAGCCCAAAGACAAGCGCGTCACGCATTGGGACGAGTTTGTCGTGGAGTTCACGGACGAGAAGATGCGGGACCAGGGGTATCGCTGCATGAACTGCGGCGTGCCGTTCTGTCAGTCGGGGTGCCCCTTGGGGAACATCATCCCGGACTTCAACGATCTCGTCAAAGACAACGATTGGGAAGGCGCTCTGGCGAAGCTGCACTCGACGAACAACTTCCCCGAGTTTACGGGCCGCGTGTGCCCCGCGCCGTGCGAGTCATCGTGCGTGTTGGGCATCACTGAGCCTGCGGTGACGATCAAGCTCATCGAGCGCGCCATCGGCGATCACGCAATTCAAGGAGGTTGGATCAAACCCGAACCACCCGAATTCCGCAGCGGCAAAAAGGTCGCGGTGATCGGATCGGGGCCGGCGGGCTTGGCTGCGGCACAACAGTTGAACCGCGCCGGTCACACCGTGACCGTGTTCGAGCGCGACGACGAGCCGGGCGGATTGCTGATGTACGGTATTCCCGATTTCAAGCTGAACAAGTCGTATGTCCATCGCCGCATCGAACAGATGAAGGCGGAAGGTATTGAGTTCAAATGCAGCGTGTGGGTGGGCAAGGATGTCCCCGCGAACGAGTTGGAGAAGCAGTTCGACGCCATCCTGATCACCACCGGTTCGACCAAGCCGCGCGACCTGCCGATTCCCGGTCGCGAATTGGACGGCATCCATTTCGCCATGGACTTCCTGACGCAGCAGAACCGCCGCGTCGCGGGGAAAGAAGTAGAGAAGGCCGAGATTACAGCGAAGGGCAAGAACGTGGTCATCCTGGGCGGTGGCGACACCGGTTCGGACTGCCACGGGACGAGCATCCGCCAGGGTGCGAAGGAAGTCTGGTCGCTGGAACTCCTGCCGCGTCCGCCCGAGGGCGCCAACCCCACCACGCCGTGGCCGCTGTGGCCCATCATTCTGCGCACGTCGTCGAGTCACGCGGAAGGCGGCCAGCGCGACTGGAGCATCCTCACCAAGAAGTTCACCGGCGAAAACGGCAAGGTGAAGAAGCTGCACGCGATTCGCATCGAATGGGGCGAGCCCGACGCGAATGGTCGCCGCGAGATGAAGGAAATCCCCGGTAGCGAAATGGAGTTCGATTGCGACCTCGTGCTGCTGGCGCTCGGATTTGTGCACCCCGAACACGACGTCCCGACCCAGCTTGGGTTGGAACTCGACGAACGCAAGAACATCAAGGCTGCGTTTGGATCGTACCGCACCAGCAAGGCGAACGTGTTCGCGGCGGGCGATGCCCGGCGTGGCCAGTCGTTGGTCGTATGGGCCATCCACGAAGGCCGCGAGGCAGCCCGTGCCGTAGACGTCTTCCTGATGGGACACTCCGACCTGCCCAGCGCGTATACATACGGATACGACGCAGTTGAACTGAACGCGTAAAGAGAGTCTTCCAAAGGCCCCCGGCCCACCGGTCGGGGGCCTTTTCCTTTGTGGCGGGGAAAAGGAGCTATGAGTCCTATGAGTCCTATGAGTCCTATTGGTCCTATAAGTCGTATAAGTCCTATAAGTCCTATGAGTCCAACAGGCACCTCAGTCTCTGAGCGCTGCAAGTCTTGAGGCGCGCTTGTCCGCTGGGTGTGCTACACTTCCCCCATGCCAACTGCGTTGCTGCCCATCGTCGCGCTGATTCGTCGCGAGCTGGTTTCGAGCTTGCGGCAAAGGCGGTTCTATGTGCTCATGGCGCTGTTGGTCTTCGTCGCCATTCTCCTGGTTTCGGCAGTAATGCTCGCGGCTCCTGACGGCCGCCTCTCACCGATGATGATTTCCAACGTGTCTCGAACCATTTTCAATTTTGTCGCCTATCTGTTGGCAATTGGTGCCATTGTTGTCATTCCGGCGACTTCGGGAAGTTCGATTGTCTCCGAGCGGGAAGAGGAAACCCTCGATCTACTCGCGATGACCAGCGCCAAACCGTGGCACGTGATTGCCGCGAAACTGGTTAATTCCATTGGACTCTACCTTCTGCTCATCGTCGCTTTGATGCCCGTTGCCGCATCGTCATTCTTTCTCGTGGGATTGGACACAGGCTTGCTTTGGCACGTTCTGTTCATTGTCACGGCGACCATGCTCTCGTGCGCGGCGGCCGGCGTCCTATGCTCATGCCTGTTCACACGCCCTGCCGTTGCGGTCGGTACCAGCTATCTCTGCATGCTCACGATTCTCGGACTTCCTTTGCTCCTTCTACTGATCCTGCTAGCACTTTTCGACGTCGTTCGGTTTCAGGACTCGCTTGCGTATTTTGCCGTATTCGTGTCCCCCTATCTTGCTTTTGCTATTAACACAATAGCCACCTCGCAGTATCCTACGGTTTCCTCCGTGCATGCCGCACTCGTCTGCAGCGTCCTGTACAGTGTTCTGGCTATCGTGTTGGTAGTTGTAGCCCACCGTCTCGTGGCCCGGCGCTGGGGGAAATCCGAATCCACTTGGAGCGTGCGCGCGGGCCGGAAATCGCCAAAGGCGATCCGGCGCGTCAGGCGCAGTTATTCCTTCACCAAACGGGGCAACCCCATCTACCTGAAAGAATCCGGGACTTTTTGCCGTTCCTATCCCCTTTGCACTCGCCCTCTCCGCAACGGCGCTAATCATATTGATCCGATACACGAATACGGACGAGAGCGCATTTGCCGATGCGTTCTTGGGTTGGCAGCTACTCCAGGCTCTCTTGCTTCCCGCGTTGTTCATCGCCGCGACGGGAAACCTTTTCACAAAGGAACACGAGCGGTCGACATTCGACGCTCTACGCGCGACCCTCCTCTCCCCCACGGCTATCGTGAACGGAAAGCTTCGCGCGTCGTTCCGGGCGGGGATGCTTGTATTTGGGTCGGCGCTGGCCGGTTCCGTGCCGCTCCTTCTGGTCCCCGAGATTTCGAAACTGGCGATTCTGCTGGGCCTGTTCATGCTCACTGAATGCCTCCTGCTTGCCTGGGGCGTTTCGAGCCTCGCCTCGGTTCTGAACCGGCGTATGACGTGGGGTTACGTGATGGCCTATTCCGCGATGGCGATGGCTGTAATTGGCAATATGCTATTCATACAAATCCTTGCTGAGACACTCTTCAGGGGGTCCCAGCCGGACTTCTGGAGTTTTGCGGCGTTCTTCTCTCCCTTATCCGCATTCCTGTCATATGTCAAGCAAGGTTCATTCGGGGTATATGTAAGCTCCCATGAAGTGATGGGCCTTCTGACACTTGCGTATGTTGCCCTTGTCGCCGGCACCACGATTGGTTTGACCTATGCCGTCTTTCTTGGCAGGTATTGGGGTAAGGCGTGGCGAAACCCACTGAATCGCGGGGCTTCCCCTGGTGGGCGTCCTTCCGAATCCCAATTTGTCATTGCAGACTGCCGCCCGGACCTGTCATCTAACACGTAACGGGGGCGTTTCTTGAATGTACGGTAGATAGGATTCCGGGGAATACGCCGATATTCCCCGTTCCCTGTGCGCTTCACGAGGAGGCTGGAGCGGTTTGACTGGGACGGGGGGCGGTGGTATACTCCGGGGCGTTGTCGATAATCCTGCGTAGTATGGGTTGCAGCAACGAGTTAAGGCGCCTGAAGGGTGCGGGAGATAGAAACGTGAAACACATCACCTCGATTACGAAGACCCCCGTGCTTGCAGAAAGCAGCACCACCGACTTGACGTTCATTCTGTCGATTCTTGGATTGGCTTCGGATCTGTTTTCGCTGCTTTTGGGCTCGTTTTCAGACGTATTCTCGGGCCTACTGGCCGCCGTGGGCGAATTCAACGGCGTGAAGAATCCGACGACAACCTAAGTTTGATTTCGGTCGGCACTGGACGCACGTGCGCCGGATGCCGTTGTGTGCGAATACGGTCCAATGGATGGGCTGTGTAAGTGTATTGCAGCGTAAGCCAAGGAGAGAGAGCATGAAGCATATTCGAGGCATCTCCGCGAGTAAGGCGATTCGAGCCGATGCCCTGTCGGAATTCTACAACTCGGTTTGGCAGGCGTGGCTTGAACTCTCGTACCGCAAGAAGAACGAGATTATCGTAACGTAACCTCGTGACGTATTGTGGCGCCGGGACTTGCTGTACGTTGAAGTCCCGGCCTTTTTTTTCGCAGTAGGGTAAGTATTCTCTCTGACCCCGGCGTCGATGCCCTCACGCTTAGTACCTCTGGCTTACGGTGGACGATTCCTATCATGATTGTTGGCGAGCACTCTGTCATTCGCGCAGCCGAGCCCGATGACGCCTATTCGTTGATTCAACTCTACGATTCGGAGCATCCTCGGTCCTTTTTACTAGGACCCGCGCGCGAGGTGATGACGCCCACGCGAGACGAGTTGCGCGAGATCCTTATCCGCCGCGACTTGGTGGCGGGAACCTTCCTTGTCGTTGAGGACAAGCAAGGCGACGTCCAAGGCGCCGCGGTTTTCCGGGGCGCAAAGCTGGAATCGGAATTCGCGGAAGTCGTATTGGCCTTGGCGCGCGACGAGGCCTATCGGTCGCCGCTGGCCCACGAAGTGTTTCTCTACCTTCGTCGCGTCGCGTTCGTCGATAAAAAGCTGAACAAGATTGTCTCGCATTGCCTTTCAACCGAGGAGGCTTCTCGCGTCTTTCTGCTTGCGCACGGCTTCCATAGCGACGGCGTGCAGCGGGACATGACCTATGCGCGAGGGCGGTATTACGATTTGGAGGCGTTCTCGCTGTTCCGAAAAGATGTCATTCACGAATTGGAGGCGGAACTCGATGAGTCTGCGGCTGCGACGTCCTGACCGCGATGACCTGGATTCGATCGTTGACTGGATCGGCGACCCTGCATTTCATGCACTCTTCTACGTCGGCGACGACCGCACCTCGCAACAGATTGGGCAGCAAGTGCTGGGCATGGTCGGAGGCGCGGTGGCGTTGAACCTGAACCCGACGGGGCAGTTTATCGTCGAAGATGAAGCGCCGAAGACCGTAGGCCTCGTGTCCATCCAAGACTTGAGCTGGCGGAATCGCTCCTGCTCGGCGGAAGTCTATCTCGTGCAGGCTAATCGTGGCCCTCGGGACACAGCCGAAGCCTATCGCGCCGTGATCGCCTATTCCTTCGACGAATTCAACCTTCACCGCGTTTCCGTTCGCGTGTCGCCGGATGATACCGCGTTGCACGAGGAGCTTCTGCGCATGGGCGCGCGCAGAGAAGTAGTCCTGAGAGGCCACATCGCGCGCGGCGGCGAACCCAAGGATGTCTACGAGTTCGGTGTGCTTCGCGCGGAGTTCAAGCCGGGCGCATTGCAGGAGAGCAACTGACATGGCGCTCAAGTCCAGCGTGTTCCTGAGACGTGCGGATCGGGACGATCTCGAAACCGTGGTGTCGTGGATGGAAGACCCCGCGTTTCAGCGGTTTCTATACGGAGACCCGGCGCGTTCGCCAAAACAGATCCGCGAGCAAATTATCGGCATGCTGGGGCGGGCGAACCCGCTATCCATGCCCGCCGCGGTGTACTGCATGGCAGACTCCAAAAAACTTGGCCCTGTCGGGTTGTTCCAGGTCGTCAATCTCAGTTGGCGTAACCGCTCGTGCAACCTCGATTCGTACATTTGCGAGAAGCGCCGCAACGGATTTCACGGAGCCATCGCTTTCTTTCGCATGCTCGACTACTGTTTCACCGTGCTCAACATGCACCGGGTCAATATCTACATCTACGGATTTAACGCGCGCTCGTGGCGCATCTTCGAATTCTCCGGCACCCCACGCGAACTCGTCCTGGAAGAGCATGTGGCGCGCGATGGAAACCTCTACGCGATGTACGGCTACGGCGTGTTGCGCGAAGACTTCGAGCGGTTGCGCGACCTGAATACGAAATCGTTCCGTGGCGGAGACTTGCACAGCATGATCGACGATCTCAAGGGATTGGCGACGGCGGAGGCTGATGCCTGATGCTGGGCACAATCTTCATTGGGGTGATGCTGCTTCACGTGGCCTTTTCCCTGGTCACAAGCAACCATCCGGATGGCGTCGCAATTCCGCCTCGCACGAGGACAATTCATCTGATTTTGCAGGCGCCTCTGTTCTGGATTTCCGTCTACTTCGCGTACATGCAGGGCGTCTTTTCCCGCGAGCTGGTGTCGCCGCTTTATATCGGCATTGGTCTTGTCGCCGGCCATCTGATTTTCTCGATTTCCTTGCTGGCCACGCACCTTTCCCTGCGCGATTCGTGGACGCACGTGTTCGACTTCGGTCCTATCTGGAACTTCACGATGGACAGTCCGATCGTGCTGACCCGCTTTCTTGGCGTGTCGATCGCGGAAGAGCTTATATGGAGAGTTGCCACGCAAGTGTTGCTGATCGCCTGGTTTCAGGCCCTCCTCGGTCCCGCGGCCGGCGCGGCGGCTGGTATCATTGCGACCGCCGTGTGCTTTGTGCTCGTCCACAAGCACTTCTTCCAAAACTCGTGGCACGTTTCCGTCGAGTTTTCCGTGTTCGCCTTGTTGCTTGGCGTCCTCTATTACTGGACCGGCAGTTTCATTCTCGTCATGGTGATCCATGCCATGCGGGACATTGAGATCGCCTATCTCGAATACCTCATCAAAGTCGAAGAACTCGGCGACGAAAAGGCCGCGGCGGCAGCCATCGAACAATCGTACATGCCCATGCGTCCGGAGAAGTCATGACCACGAATTGCGCTATAGAACTTCGGCACATTGACAAGGTGTTTCACACGCATCATTTCTTCACGAAGCACGAAGAAACCGGCGTCCGTCACATGTACCGAAAGAAGACCGTCCATGCGGTAGACGACGTTTCGTTCGGCGTGGAGCGCGGGCAGATCTTCGGCTTGCTCGGGCGCAATGGTGCGGGAAAGACGACGACCGTCAAGATGATCTCCGGCCTGATTCGCCCCTCTTCGGGCGAGGTCCTGGTCGATGGCATGGAGGTGGAAAAGAAGCGTTTGGAGGTGCTCCGGCAAATCGGCGTGGTTCTGGAAGGAACACGCACGTGCATCTGGCCGCTGACTCCGCTGGAAAATCTCACCTACTTCGGTAATCTTCGCGACGTCCGAGGCAAGACGTTGAGGAAACGAAGCAGGGAACTCCTTGACTTCATCGGCCTCAAAGACAAGATGAACGTCCAAGTGCGCAGGCTATCGCGAGGGCAAAAGCAGAAGCTCGCGGTCTGCATCGCGTTGATTACCGACCCCCCCGTGCTCTTGCTCGACGAGCCGACCACGGGATTGGACGTGCAGAGCAGCCGTTCCATCAAGGACAAGATCATCGAGATGACGCGAACGCAAGGGAAATGTGTCCTCGTCACCACACACGACATGAATGTGGCCCAGGAACTCTGCGACCGCATCGGCATTATCAATGACGGCAAGTTGGTTGCCTGTCGCTCGACGAACGAACTGCTCGACGTGTTTGCCGACTTGAACTACGAAATGCGCTTGGACCGCATTCCCGACGTCAAGCCCCTGCAAAGCATAGCGGGCATCCTCCACGTGGAGGCGCGCCAAGATAACGGCG
>JBAZRU010000261.1:0-8688 GCA_041662805.1 Candidatus Hydrogenedentales bacterium
GGACGGCGCCGTCCGCCGCGTTTCTTGAAGCCGGAGCCGAATGTCCAGATTCAGTTTTGCGCATTCGAGAAGTGTCCCTTTCACGCCATTGCCGACCGCTCGTGTCCGCGCAATCGCGCCATCAAACGCGACATGAACGATTGGCTTCGCATCGCTTCGGAAGTGTATGCGTGGGACTATGTGTTCAATCTTAATGCGGTTGACATGCCGTTCGCGGATCTCCACACCCTTGGGCCCAATCTCCGATACTATGCAAAGCGCGGCGTTCGGGGCGCTTTCATCCAAGGCAACGGGCGATGCCCGGGCGGCGAGTTCTCCGACTTGCGCTGCTATGTCATTTCCAGGCTGCTGTGGAATCCCCAGCAAGATGAAGAGGCGCTCATTGCCGAGTTCCTTCGCCTGCACTTTGGCGAGTCCGCCGCCGCAATTCGCGCGTACTTGGATATCGTCGATGCCGCCGCAAACCGCACCGGCACGCACGCAAGTATCCTTTCCCTCGCGCCGGAGTTGGGTCTGACCGCCGAGGATGCCCAGCGCGGCTTGGAGGTTTTCGATAAGGCGCTCATTTCCGCGGACAACGATCAAATTCGCGCGCGCGTCGTGAAGGCGTCCCTCCCTGCGTACAAGGCGGCTATCGAGACAAGCGGGCGGCTCACCTTTGCAGAAGGCCGTATCTCAGTCGTTTACCCTGACTGGATGCAAAGCCGATTCCGCGAGTACTCGGAGCGGTGCGCCAACGTAGGCATGGACCGCAGCGCGGAGTTCGCGTCGCTCGAAGAGTACCTTGAAGACGTAGCACGCAACCGGTCTGGAGTCGAGGCGGCGCAGATTGAAGACAATACGTGGCGCGTAACGTTGGTTCCCGCAATGAACGGCGCAATCGTCGCGATGTATCACAAACCGACAGGGCGCGACTTGCTGAATGCGTTGAACGAACCGGGCATCAATCTGCGGCACGGCGTGCTGCGCGAGACCATCGTGGAGGGGCTGAGCGAGGCCGGTTCGCTGCAAAGCGAGCTGACCCCCGTCGCCGCGACGATTACGCGTCGTTTGCCGAACGGCACAACGGCAACGCGCACAATCTCTCTCAACGACGGGGCATTGCGAAGCACGACAGACATCAAACATGAAGGCAACGAGCCTGCGCGGTATCGGGTCGAACTAAGCGCCGGATTTCGCGGGGCCGACGCGTTGGATCGAATGAAAAGGCTTCGCGGATATGTGAAGACGACTACGTGGCACCGCACGCCCGCCATGAGCATAGAATCCGACGCGGAAGATGCAACGGATCAGCCCGAGGGTACCGGCATCGCGTGGTTCAACCGCAATGAGCAATTTGGAGCGTCAATCCAGTATCCTACAGGCCAATTCGAGTCGCCGCTGCTCTTCGCCCGGCCGGGATTGCTTGAAGTCTCCACCGAGATGACAACGCCCGAAAGGACGCTGAATACCGACGAGTCCCTTCGGATTGAATATACAATCGCGGCAGGCCCTGTTCGATAAGGGTGCGCGCCGCGCCGGAATGAACGCGTTCGTCGCCCCCCGGCGGCTCGTTCGCACACCCTGCATTGGAGGAGCCATGCGCCGTCTATCTCGAAACGCATTCGTTGCTTTTGCTTTTTTGCTGTGCCTCGCGTCTATGGGCATTGCGCAGGAATCCACTTTCTTCGAGGGCGCACCGCCGGTGCCGCCGGGATTTAAAGACGCGCAGGAGACTCTCATGGCGGTAATGGCCGGAAAAGTGGAGATGATCGATTCGAAGATCCCCGTTCCGGAGACGATTACGGAAACGAAAGACATTGAGTATGGACGCGCCGGAGACAAGTCGTTGTTGCTCGATATGTATCTGCCCACGAAAGCCGACAAGCCCGCGCCTGCCCTCGTCTTTATCCACGGAGGCGGATGGAGGAAGGGCGACAGAGCGGACTACCGTTTTTACACGATTCGCATGGCCGAAGCGGGATACGCTGCGTTCACGATTTCTTGCCGCCTGAGCGGCGAGGCCAAGTTCCCCGCCGCGCTTGAGGACTGCAAATGCGCCGTCCGCTGGATACGTGCCAATGCCGCGAAGAACAATGTCGATCCTGATCGAATCGCCGTAATCGGCGGTTCCGGCGGCGCGCATCTGGCGATGCTTGTCGGCTACACGGACGCCCCGGAACTCGAAGGAAAAGGCGGAAACGAGGGCGTCAGCAGCCGCGTGCAAGCCGTTGTGAACTGCTACGGGCCAAGCGATCTGACTACCGAGGCCGCTCGCGTGTTTCCGGATGTTGTATCGTTTCTGGGTAAATCCTACGACGAGGATCCGAAGCTGTATGAACTGGCTTCGCCGATGCTTCAAGTCAAGCCCGGCGTGCCGCCGACACTCATCATTCACGGCACCATCGACGAGTTGGTGCCTGTCGCGGAATCCGGCAAATTGGCGGCGAAACTGAAGGCGGTGGGCGTTCCCTGCGAGTTCGACGCCATCCCCGGGTGGCCGCACACGATGGACCTCGCCAAGCCCATCAACGAGCGATTCCGCTACGACATGCAGAAGTTCTTCGAGCGGTATCTGGTGGCACAACCGGCTGCCGCGGCCAAGTAGCGCATGCGACGGTCACGACGAATTGCGTTCCTCGCGATTGGACTTGCGGCGCTTGCCGTCACGTCGCGCGCCGAGTATCGCACCAACATGAATTTTGATGATGCGCTTCTGAGTGTCGCTTCGCCTCCCGCGGGTTTTGAAAGCGATGCCGACGCCACTCGCGCCGCTCGCAAAGGCAAGATTGCCCGCACTCCGAAGTTGGATTCCGTGCCAGACAATGTGATTGTCTTGGACAATGTCGTGTATGCGTCGCAGGAGCAGGCCGACTTGCATGCCGATGTATACCGTCCACGCATTGCGGCATCTCCATCGCCAGTCTTGCTCTTTGTGCATGGCGGAGCTTGGGACCACGGCAACGAAGATTCCTTTCGCGCATGGGGCGTTCACTACGCGCAACGCGGCTATGTTTGTGTGGCGGCAACGTATCGCCTGTCTGTGGTTGCCGCGTATCCCGCGGCGCTGGACGACGTTCGCGAGGCGCTACGGTGGGTGCACTCACGCGCGGGCGAATGGGGCGCCGACCCCGCCCGTGTCGCGGTGATTGGCCAGTCGGCGGGTGCGCACTTGGCCCTGTTAGCCGCGTATCAGTCCGTCAATGCGCCGCGCGTTCAGGCTGTCGTCGATTTCTACGGCCCATCGAGTCTCGCGGACAAACCGTTGCGAACTGCGTCCGTGGTGCAGAAATTTCTCGGCGGGAAACGGTATCGCAAACATCCCGAGGTCTATCGAAATGCCTCGCCGATGACCTATGTTTCCGCCCAATGCCCGCCCACGCTCATCTTTCACCGGACTGTAGATTCGCGCGTGCCGGTTGAGCAGTCAGACACATTGGCAGATGCACTTCGACGCGAGAACGTGCCGTTCCTGTATGATCGCGTAGACGGTTGGCAACACGCGATGGATCAGTACGCCGAAGTCAATGCACACTGCCTCGCGGTGATGGATGTGTTTCTCGATAGGGTGTTGGGGAAACGATAGTCTCCCTGCTTTCCTCCGAAATACCTGTCTTTGTAGCGCCCGCCCTCTGTGGCGGGTGGGGTAGCCGAGGACTGTGGTCAAGTCAAGGACGCCCGGCTGCCGACAGGTGTGCCGGCGGAGATCGGGCGCTACAAGTGCGTGAAGATATCTCACACGAACTTCTTCGTCGAGGGCCAGGCTTCGCGGAGGGGGATCTTGATACCCCGGCACAGGAACAAGAGCTTGTTGTTTTGGTATTGCATCGCGTAGGGATGCGTGAAGATGCCGACCTGCCTCACTTCCGCGAAGAGTTCGTCGAGTTCCGACTCTTCGCCGTTGTACACGAGCACCACTTCGCCGGTGTAGTCGCCTGGCCCCCATAGATAGTAGTTGTTGTGGCCGCAAATGGCGCGCGGCAATCCGTATTGCGGTCCGAAGAAGTTGATGGCCGATGCTTCTCCGTAGTTGTCCACGTAGATGGCGCATTTGGTGCGGTCAGCCTCGGGCAAGTCGTTGTAGGCACGCGCGACAAACTCTACCATCTCTGGCCAGCCAAACCGGTCGCCGAAATGTTGGGGAATCTCGTCGGTGTGGGACCGCTCCTGGCGCGGCGCTTGGATGTGCGTGGCACGGGCATATGCGAGAAACGTCTCGATTGGAAGCACAGGGAGCGCCAGCGGGGCAAGCGCGACACCCGACAGGAAAATCAGGGAAGCCATCACCGGACGTAGGACGCGGCGTGTCTCCGTAGCGCGTTCGAACGCGAGGGCGCCCAGGGCAAACATCATCGGATAAATGGGAGACAGGTAGTAGTCTTTCCCGTAGGTCAGCGAGAGTAAGAGAAAGACGACGACATACGTGAAGGAAAGCCATCGATACTGTTTGCCGGCGCGTGCAAACAGCCCAAAGAGCAGACCGCCAAGCCAAATCGGCAACGCGACAGGATTGGCAAAGAGCACTTGCCCTGCAAGGAACTTTCCTGGTCCCTGTGGCGCATTCTTATACAAGGCCGCATTCTGCGTGAATTCGATGGTTGGCCAGCCGTTGAAAGCCTGCCAGATCAGGTGGGGCAGGAAGATGAGAAATGCGAGCGCGCCGCCCAGCCACAGGTATCGGCTCAGGAAGTACTTTCGGTACGGCGTAATCAGCATGGCGACGACCACGCCGAATCCAAAGAAAGTTACGCTGATCTTGTTGAGCAATCCGAATCCTGCCACAACGCCGAACCACAACCACATGCGCGGGTCGTCGCGATTGATCATGCGCACGAGCACGTACGCGCCGAGGGTCCAGAACAATTGGTCGAACGCGTTCATGGAAAAGAACGTACCCATGGTGAGATAGATCGGCGCGACCAGCACGCACAGGCACGCCAACCCTTGCGCGAAACGTTTTCCGCCCATTTCGCGCGCGATGAGGCCCGCCATGAATACGGAACCCGCTCCCGCGAGAATCGCGGGGAATCGCAGCGCCAACATGCTGTCGCCGAAGAGCGTCCGCCACACGGCTAGAATCGCGAGGGACAACGGTGGATGATCGACATAGCCCCACGCCAATCGCTTGGCGCATTCGATGTAGTACATCTCATCCCGGAAGTAGCCGTACCCATACATAGCCGTCGCATTGACGAGGACTTTTGCAAGGGCGAAGAGGCCGAGAAAGGCGAAATCGCTTTGAGTCATGCGGGACGCGCCGTTGTCACTCATGCAGGCAAGGTCTCCTCCTGGATTCGAGCGGCTTCAGGCACTCGTAGCAGCGCGCAGAAAGGACTCGTAGTGCGACGCGGCGGCGCCTTGTGCGTGCACCCGCGCCGTGTTGATGTCGTCGAAGTCGCGAATGAGCATCGCGACGTATTCGGGATCGAGTTGGCTATGCGCGCTCAGCCGGGTGAGCGACTTGATGGCGTCTTCCTTAGACATGCCGACCCGATAGGGCCGGTCTTCGGTAAGCGCCGTGAAGATGTCGGCGACGGCCATCAGGCGCGCGCCGGGCGAGAGTTCCTTCGCTGTCTTGTGAAACGGGTAGCCGCTTCCGTCGAGGCGTTCCTGGTGCATCGCCCCCCAGTCGGCGATTTGTTCAAGCCCCTCCACCGAATCGAGTATCTCAAACGAATAGAACGCGTGACTACGCATGATGTCTTGTTCGTCCGCACTGAGTGGACCCCGTTTCTCGATGATTTCCGAGGGTATACCCAGCTTGCCCACATCGTGGAGGTAGGCCGCCGTGCGCATCAGTCCCTGCTCGCGGTCATCGAAACCTGCGCGAGCGGCCAAGGCCTGGGCTACCGCGGCGACGCCGCTCGAATGGGTCGCCGTGAAGGAGCTTTTGAAATCGACAAGGTGGCACATCATTTGTGCAAACTCGGCGAGTTCCTCCATGGTGAGGGAGACGGTGTGCCGTCGCAGGTGTTTCCGCAACACAGCACCCAAGTTGTGCGAGACAATCTCCAGCCAGAAATACTCGCGCTTTGCCAAGCGCAAGAATGCGGCAACGACATCCGGGTGAAACGCTTCATCCGTTCCCGCTTGGATGCGTTCGCACAATGCAGGGACTTGGCCAAGGATGTAGCGGTTCCTGTCTATGGCTACCTCGACACGGTCGGCCAGGTTCAGGATATGGGCCGCCATGGGCACCGGCTCCCCATCGGAACAGGCCCCTTGGCCATGATTCCACGGCGTGTGGTGATAGCGGACCATGGCGGCGATGCGTGCAAACGGCGAGAAGGTGTGAAGCAGGAGGTAGCCCACACGCGCGTGAAAACCGGGTTCCTGCAGTTCAAAGGACATCAAGTCGAGCCGTTCCTGCAATGAGAACGCGCCGATGTCGTGAATGAGGCCAGCCAGACCGATTTCGGTAGTCTCTTCCTCGGAGCACTTCAACTCTTGCGCAAGGGCGTACGCCATCAGTGCCACGCGGCTTTGATGCTCCGAGACAGAGGCATTCATCAGGTCCGCGATGCGCGAAAGTGAATTGACTAGATCGAATGCGTCGATGCGAGCGGCTTCCGTACTCATAGGGATCCTTGTGCGGAGGTTCGGCGGCTGCTTCCGTAAGTTACAGTGTAGCCTAGGAGGGCCGTTAATGGATATACCTTATGGTCCGCCGCTCCAAAGCAGGTTGTTCAAGAAGTGCATGACGATCGCTGGCCACAAGGAATTCGTACGTTCCACGAGCAGACCCAGTACATATCCGATTATGAAGACGCTGACAAGGCTCAGGATGAATCCAGCGCCAAACCCCTGGAGATAGAGCCAGCCAGGAACGTGAATCGAAGCGAAGAGGAGAGCGCTGAAGAGATTCGCAGGCCGAAAGCGCAGCACGTCGCGGAGTTTTCGGAACACAAAACCCCTGAAGAAGATCTCTTCGACAATGGGGGCAAGCCACATGCCCATGAGTACCCAGGGCCAGCGCGCCAAGGGCACATGCCGCTGGAAGATCGTCTGCTTGTCTTCCAAGGTTATCGCAATAGTCGCGACAACGGCGAAGTAAGTGCCCGCGATAACGAATGCTTCCACCGCCCTTCGGGGAGCAGGAAGCACGTCGAGTCGCAGGCTTGTCAACGGCGCGGCACGATCCACGCGAATCAGGTATACCCACAGAGGCGCCAGCCATAGCAGTAACCGGATTGCGTCGAGAAAGACGCGGTGCGCAACTTCGGATTCGAAGCGATCTTCGTACGGAAGGAGAAGCACGACGCGCAGCGTCCATGCGAGATAGAACGCGAGGAAGAACAACGAGGGCTTTCGCAGGCGCGCGAACGACGACGGCTCCGAGCTTAGCGGTTGTCCCACCGGGGGCGCTCCTGATGCGCCGTTTCGCAGATGGCGTCGAACAGGGCAGAGACGGGCGCAAGCCCGAAGTCCTCGAAATTCTTGGGATTCTTCCAGAACTCCTTGAGGCGTCCGCGCCCTTCGCGCTCGTACATGACAATCTTCATCATCATCTGGGCCTTGTCGAGGCCTCTCACGAGGCGGGCTTCCGGCGTTGCCGGTTCGATGAGTTCGCGGTGGCAGGCCGCGTACTTGTCGTCAAAGCCCGAGAACAGGCGTTCGATGATGGCTTGCTCGGCGGACTGTTTGGCTTCGCGCAGGTACGCGTCTCCCGCGGGCATGGGAATGTCCATTAGTTGGGCCTCGGACAAGTCGTGGATCAAGGCCATGGTGAGCACGCGTTCGCGGTCGAACAGATCGGGATACTTGTCGGCAAATAGCAAGGCCATCAGGGATACGAAGTGGCTGTGGGCTGCGACCGACTCCGGTTCGGTGACTCCACGAAGGACATACCCCGCCCGGGCAATCCGGTCCAGCGGGTGGATTTCCTCGAACAATCCGACGACGTGAAGGGCAAAGTCGCGCATGGGGCAGAAGTATGCCAAATCGCCTCGACGGGCGCGAATTGTCCGAGCGTGGCCCGGCTGCGTGATCTCCTGCGCCGCAGGTTGCCATCTATTTCAAGGACTCACACAACTACCGGGGGATATTCAACGCCATGAATCCACGTTTCGCTCTCGAATCGAGTCACGCGCTACGTCTTGTGGTTGCGTTGCTCATACTCTCCAGCGCCTGCTTCTTCAGTTTTGCCCGCGCCGAGGAAGCACGCGAATCGATCCTGGACCGCAAGGTCAGCATTGAGAAGGAGACCATCAGGGACCTTCCGAAAGTTCCCAGGCTTTGCGACGCCGTGAACGTTCCGAAGGAGCGCATAAACGTAGACGATTGCGAGCTTTACTGCGAACGCGAGGGGACGGGCGTACCGATAGTCCTTGTGAACGGAGGACCCGGCGGCACGCACCACTATTTCCACCCGAGCTTTTCCCGGGCCGCGGCCTTTGCCCAAGTCATCTACTACGACCAGCGCGGCTGTGGCCTTTCGGAGTTCAAGCCGGGCAGCGGATACACCGTGGATCAGGCGACCGATGATTTGGAGAATTTGCGGAAGGCGCTCGGATTGGGCAAATGGGTAGTCGTTGGCCATTCCTACGGAGGGCTGCTGGCCCAATGCTATGCGATGAGGTATCCGGATAGCTTGAAGGGGCTCGTGCTTGTCGGGGCGTCCCCCGGCGAGGCGTACAAGGGCGGCTCGCGGCAAGGCGAAATTCTATCGGAGGAAGAGCAGCGGGCCATTGCTAGGGTGCATTCGGCCAG
>JBAZRU010000262.1:0-8680 GCA_041662805.1 Candidatus Hydrogenedentales bacterium
GGATGTGGTTCGACAAGGATTCGTCGTTCTCGGGGCTGCCGCCAATGGCGGGCACGAGGTAGTAGAAGAGCATGTCGATTCGGAACGGAGCGGTGTCGGTGTTCTTCAGCCAGAGACACTGCGCCGAGAGCCAGCCGCTTTCGTCTTGCGGGATGCGGAATCGCCATGCCGATGAATACGACTTCTGGCGCACGGCGGCGTCGCCTTGACCCGCAGGCGCGGCAAGTTCCATTTCGACGGTTGTGCCTTCGGGCGATTTCCACACGCCGGTGACGCGGGCTTCCGTTGTGTAGGCCCATGCGCCGGGGACGCCGGTTTGGTGGACGAGCGCGGTGAAGCGCGCTAACGGCGTGTCGCCGCGCGTCAGTTCCCACGCGTGGGTCTCGACGGGTCCGCGAATGCGCAGCGGCCCGGAGGCTAGTTCGATGGCGCCTTCTTGCGGCGCGACGGCGATGTCCGTTGGCGGATTGGCGAGCCATGGAATCAGCGCGGGGGACGCGGCTATCGTGGGCAATGCAGCATCGGCGTGCATCGCGTAGACACGCGTGTTGAGTTCGCGCGCGGCGGCGGTGATTTCGGCGTAGGGTTCGTCCATCTCACTGACGAGGCCGTAGTTGCTGTCCTCGGGGAACGTCTCCGCGATGCCGAGGGCGGGTTCGTCGAGATACATGAAGTAGTCGCTGCCGACCATGTAGGGCAGGCTGAAGAGAAACGACTGGAAGTGTCGGAAACAATGCGTGCGCTGGGCTTGGGTATCTACGCGCATGCCCGCACCGTGCAAGGACGGGCGGTCGGTGTCGAGCGCTGGGAAGCTCCATTCCGTGAGCATCATCGGGCGCCGCGCCGCATCCTGATAGTCGGTGAATAGGGAGTACGTGTCCATGCGGACGCCCTGCTCGACATCGATGCGCGGGTACATGTTGAACGACACCACGTCGCAGTAACGGCCCGCGATATCCCACACGTCGGGCGCGTAGCCCGCGAAGCGGCATCCGAGAACGAGGTGGTTGACGTCGTGCTTGCGCAAAGCGTCGACGCAGGTGTCGAAGTATTTCTCGGCCACGAGCCGCACCCATCGCCGGGCGATTTCCTCGGCTTCCGGTGACAGCGGCGAGGCGGGTTCGGTGTGCGCGGCGAGGGCGTCGAACGATGCGATGGGTGCGCCCCACAACGCTTCGAAGCGCGCCGGATCGCGCAGTTCCGCTTCGAGGAACTTCACCCACGCCCTCTTCGCGTCGTGGTCCGCGGGTTTCTTCCAAGCCTCGTCGAAGAGCCCCCATGGCTTACCGTTCTTGCCGAACCACTCGAGTTCGTTATCGAGGAAATAGCCGATGAGCCACGGGTCGTCTTTGAGGGATTCGGTGGCGTGCTGAACGATGCGGTCGCAATGCGCGGGCCATTCGGGGCTGAACACATTGGGGAAACCGGTCCACGTCGTGCGCGGGCAGAGATCGTTCTTGCCCGCGAAGTTGGCGCCCAAGGATAGGAATTCGATGAAAGGGAGGCCCCGGTGGCGCAGGCTGGGCGAGTGTCCGGCGGCGAGTGTGTTAAAGCCCCAGTCTTTCAGGCGCTGGATGGTGGCCGCGGCCCACGCGTCTTCGCTGGAATATTTCGACTGCATGTTGCGGTTGTACGGCGCATACCCAAGCTTCTCGCACCAATGGCCGCGGTACGAAATGTGGTCCGTGCCGACGACATAGAAGGCGTTGCCAAGCGGGTCAATGAGCCACCAGCGTTCGTCGATGCGTTCGGTGCGGAAGAATCCGGTGGCGTTTGAGGAAATGGCCGAAGGCGGCGGCATGTCGTACGCGGGTGGCGTTGGGGTCTCGCCCAATGCACACAGAACAAGTGCCGCGATCGAATACATGGCGCGCGTCCTTCCCTTTGGAATTAGTTGCCCTTCACCTCAAGCGAATCGAACGAAGTGACTGCGTCGCCTTTGGTCCAGAGTCCGATGCCGCCTGCTTCGCCGATGGTGACTCGTGTAAAGTCGACGTCAAGCACTTGCTTCCCATCCAGTTTGCAGACGATCCTGTCGCCGGTATGATTTACCTCTATCGTGGCCCACGTGTCCGTGGGCACGATCAGGGCGATGGCATCGCCGATCTTTATGCGCTTGCCGTCTTTCACCACATAGAGCCGAAGATTCGATTCCAACGGATTATACCGGCACAAATAGTAATTGTTGGCATCTTGTACGCGCCACATCAGGCCACCGCCCTGGTCCTCAAAGCCGTCGTCGGAACGGAGCGAGACTTTCAGGGAGACGTCCTTCGCGCGCACACGGTCGGTCCAGCAGAGGTTGAAGGCCCGGGCAACGTCGTGATTGACCTTTGTCAGCGAAAAGATGTGCTTGCCCGACGGGGCTTTGGGATCTTCCACTACGCCCCATGTGGCCACGGGAGTCCCGGGCTCTTCCGCATTCACCGTCTCGATCTTCCACCCGTCGGGCACGGACCCCACAGCGTCCTTCTCGAAATCGAGCGCGACGGAAACCGCTTCGCCCGCCGCGAAACAGACCATCGCACCGCAGAACACACCAACGACGACAAGCCCCATTGCACGCGATTTCATACGGATTCCCCCCCTGTTACTGCTTGGGTTGTGGGCATCTTGCCCTATGTCCGAGAAAATGAAGATTATCGGAGGCGGCGATCACATGGTGGCGTTGGCGGATTCAAGACGCACACCCACGTTGATACTTCCGCTCTTTCCTTCTTTACGAATGGCGATGCGGGTTTGTTTGCCGCCGTCGATTAGCGGGAGCGTGTCGATGCGGGCCGTGCAGTCTTCGGGAAATGTGAGGGTGGCAACGCCGCGTTTTCCGGTGATGGTAATCGTGTTTCCGTCAATCGCCGTGGGGAGTTGAGTCTGCCAGTAGAACTCGACGGCGTCGCCTTTGGCCAATGCGTAGTCGTCGCGGATGGTGAGTGAATCGGGCGACGGCGAATCCCAAGTGCGCGTCCATTTTGTGTAGAAGCCGTCCCAGCCGGGGGTCGCCTCGATGCTTGCGTGGAAGCGTGTTTCATCGCCGGAGCCTGCGGGCTTTACGTCCGCAGCGAGCGGCGACTGCGGTCGGGGGCGGTCTCCCTCGACGACGGGCACGAGCATGTTGTGGCGCTGGCAGTACTTGTATTGAAGGTGGATGGGGTCTTTGTAATCGCAGATGCCGGGATCCATGGCGAAGGTTTCGCCTGCAAATTCGAGGGCGAAGCTGCCTTTGTCTTCGTGGGTGTGGGTGGCTCCGGCGCGGCCGCCCATGACGAGGATCTTGACGGTCTCCGAGCCGAGCGCGCGTGTCGACGCCAGGGGACCCATGTCGGGCAGCGCCACAAATGCTGGAAGCGGTGGCCCGGCTTGCGCGAGGGGCTCCAAGCCTTCGAGGACGCGTTGCCGGTTGCAGAGCGTGGTCCAATAGGTGTTCGGAAAGAGTTGGTGCAGCATATCGAGAAAGCTGGACGGCCAGTCGCCGTGCGCGTCGCAAATGGGGATGAAGGACTCTGGCGTAGTCGACACGACAACCGCCGCGAAGTTGGCGGTATTCGCAAGCGTGGCGGGGACGAGTTCGGCAAGCGTGCGGCCGCGGGCGCGGGCATAGTACGTGAGTATCTCGTAGTTGCTTCGAATGACGGGACTGAAATACGAGGGGCCTTCGTCGTAGCCGCCGTCGGGCAGGATCACGGTTGCCAGGTTGTCGAGCGTGTCGTTCAACGCGAGGTCCGTGTAAGGCTTCACGCGAGGCCATTGGCGTTCGAGCACGAGATACGCGTAAGTGCGTCCGTTGTTGAAGTACGCGAGTTGGTTGCAGTGGAAGACGTACTCGTGCCGCCACAGGGCGTAGTTGATTGGGCCGACGCCCTCTTCGGCAAGACGCCGCATCAGATACGTGCGACCTGCGTCCGTGAAGGCTTCGCCTGCCAGGTCGAGGATCTCGGCGATGTCCTGCGCGCAGTACGAGCGCCGGAAGGGACGGTCCTCCCAGGAACTGCCGGGAAACGTCGCCATGAAGCCGTATTCCCAATGTGGGCTCATGGCGAGGCTCAGCGCAGACCGGCCCGCCGCACGCAGGGCATCGGGGTCTTCCGTCACCAACGCGGCGGTTGCGATATCGGGGCCGCCGGGCATGGAGGCGCGATCTGCGTCGCGGTCGCGTCCGTGCATGCCGTGTTCGCCGCCCGTGTTCGCGAATTCGTGTATGGCAGATTCGAAGTCCATGGTGTTCGCGGCTTCCGCGCGGCGCGAAAAGGATGACGCGCCGTCTTTGGCCACGGCTGCTCTATGTTCTTCGCGGAGGGTGTCGAGTTTCTCGGAAGTGAGGAAGATGCCGTAGCGCGGTGTGAAATGGGTGATGTCCGAAGGGGGCTTGAGGTATGCGTCCCATTGCATGCGGGAGAAGTCCCATTGCTTCTAGTAGGCGTCGAGCAACTCCGTGTTTTGGAGTCCTACCCAGCGGAGCCAGCCGGTCGCGGGAGTGCCCGGCACGCCGGAGATGGCGATAGTGACTTGCGTGATGCGTTGCGCACCGTCGAGTGGCAGACGGTATTCGTGTTCCTCGCCATCGCTGGGGGGAAACGCGAGGGCACGCTCGCCGAGGTTGGTGTGCGCGGCAAGCTTCACGATGCAGCCTTTGGGGCACGTTGCGCTGAGCATGAGTACCTCGTAACGGCCGCAATCCACGTGGAAATCGCGGCTCATTTGCAGCACGGGACCGTCGGTGGGGCTTGTGGTCCACTCGAAATAGACGGCGTTCCACTCCTGGTACACGCGCAGTGAGCATCCGTCTCGCGGGTCAATGGACCAATGCGGCAGGCCGCTCAGTTCGCGATCCCAAAACGGCTCGATGATGGCCTCGGCGACATTGATCGGGATGGGCATTTCCGGCGCAGGCTCAGGGATCTCGGCGTTGGACGCAACGAGCGCGGCGCTGCAAAAAAGGATGGCGCGCAGGAGGTGCAGGGAAGAAAGCGTGTGGGACATCGCGAGCGGTTCCCCCTGGTGAATTGCGGATTTGATGGTTGCAACCCTACGCGAGAGGGCGGGCGGGAGGCAAGTGCTTGTGGTGGGGTAGGGACGTTTCGCGGAAGCGTCCGAGGGTGAGGGTGGCCGTCGAGGAAAGAGAAAAGGCGCTATTGAAGTTGTGGTTGAGCAGGGAGTGAAACCATGGGCGCGGGCTTCTTGACGCGGTAGATGTTGAGGGGGGCGAAGCCGGGGAATTCTTTGCGCTCGATTTCGTAGGAGCGGTCTTTGAGGAGTTCATCGATAGCTTTGGCGCTGACGCGAATCGTGGGCGACCAGACTCGAGCGACGATGAGCCAGACGGTATTGCCGGTCTCGATGGCGTCGATGACTTCTTTCTGGTAGTCCATGCTGATAATGAAGCGCTTCGGGTCAACTTTTGAGTAGTAGGTGAACGGGGGCACGCAGCGCTTTCCGGTGAAGAGGATGGTGTCTTCGGGAGCGACGCGGGATTCCAGATACTGCACGCCAGCGGCGGAGTTGATGCGGAGCGGGCGGTCGAAACTGAACGCGTTGCATACGGTCATGAGGAGGAGGAACGCGACGGCCAGTTTCTTTCGAAACGGAGTTTTTAGGGTGACGACACAGCCTGCCATCATGAGGAACATGGGGAAGGACTGGTAGCCGAGGTAACGGTCGGACAGGCAGGGACGGACCAGATACGACAGGATAAACAGACACACGACGGGGACGATGAGCCATGAAATGAGAAGAGCCGCGGCAGGCCGGTCGTAGGTTTGCGCGGCGTTTTCGTCGAGATGGGTGACGATGGTTTTGCGTCTGCGGATGAATACGAAGCACGCAATGATGAAGGCGGCTCCCCAAAGGTGGAGATAGGGGATGGCAAACAGTTGATACCGTACGGGGTCGCCCAGGCCGAACTTCGTTCCGGGGAAGGAGTAGAGGTAACAGCCGAGGACATGCATGATGCTGGGAGGGCTGAGCCAGCCCAGGTGGCGATCGATGGCGCCGGTGTCGATGGAACGGACCCACAGCGCCAGCGGGATTAGCCCGGGCAGGTGAGCGAGGGACCACCACACGATGGGAAGGATGCGATGCCGCCGAAGCGCGAGAAATGCGACGCCTTGGGCAACCAGCACGGAGAGCGCCAAGAGGTGCGTGAAGACAAGGGCGCAGTTTAGGAGAACGTTCAAGACCCACCAGACAGGTTTCTTATCGGTGAGTGCGCGGTAGAACGCGTACATGGCGGCGAGGGCCAGGAGGTATGTAAGGCCGTACATACGGATTTCCTGGGACTGAACGAGCATGGTTTTGGAGAAGGCTCCAAAGAGCAGTGCCAACAATCCGCCTGTGGGACCGAATAGACGGCGTCCGAAAGCATACAAGACAACAAGGGTAAGCATGCCGAAGGTGAGCGATACTGCTCGGAGCGCCATAACGGAGTGACCGGTGGCCCAGGACGTGTAATACTCGATAACGAAGTAGAGGGGCACAATGGCCGGGTCGATCTCGGTTTGCGTCTTGAAGTAATCGGCCAAGGTGGGCGCTTGCAGATAGAGGACGCTCGTGGCCTCGTCGTGCCAGAGGGATTCGTCGGAGATACGGTAGGTGCGCCAAGCGAAAGCGGAGATGAGCAGCGCCGCAACCAATACCCAATGGACCATCGGACTTCGCGAAGTGCTTTCGACAGATTCCATCTTCAAGCGTATCCTTCCACCCCACCAATGCGTGGGTGCAGTCCCTTAGTCCTGGTAAGGGATTATCTTGAAAAGCGCGACGGGAACTCTTCCCGGAATCTTGTATAAATCATATTCGTAGCCCCGATGCTGAAGCTTCTCGTCGAAACGCGCGACCGAGAAGCTGGCATTGGTTGACATAATAACCCACGAGTCATATCCGCTCTCGACGGCCACGAGTGCGTCCTCGAGATAGGTCTCGCCGCAACGTATCTTCGCGTCCGTGACAACCCCTTCGACAGCGAGTTGTGCCTTCTGGGTATTGTCCCCCACGAAGATGAAGTCACCGTGGTGGCCGAAATCGCTGATGATTCGGGAGGCGGTACTGATGTCCGAGCGCAGGGGACGTCTGAGGTCGGGGAGAAGCAAAGCCAAGGACCCCAGGAGAAGCGTGATGGCTGCGATTCGCATCCAACCGCGGGGCACGATAGCCGCGCCGGCTCCCGCCAGCACGCAGAACGGAAAGCAGGGGTAGAACACGTAGCGGCCCACGAAATAAGGCCTTACGGCGAATGAGATGGCGAAGAGCAACAGCGGGGGCAGCAGGAAAACAACGATGAGGAAGAAGATGGACCGTGGATTGTAGCCGGGAAGGTGACGCGCACTCCGGGGAATGGCGAAGCGCGAACGCAACTTGAGGCTCCAGGCCCCGGAGGCATTGCGCAGGAACGTCGTGCGGACGCGATGGCGGAAAGTCCAAACGACAAGCCAGCCGGATGCCGCGAGCATGAAGAGCCCCGGCAATGCATGAGAAGGTAGGAAGGGCACGTGAGTCGCAAGGCAATCCGTGAAACCGAAGACCCAGCCGGACCCTGTGCAGTAGTAGAAATAGTGGTCGAAAAGCGTGTTCCACGAGGGCATCGAGATCCATGCCGTGGCAATTTCCATGTGACGCAGGCGAGACGCGGTAAGCCAGAGGGCAAGGGGCGCAAAGAAGGGAAGATGCGCCAAGGTCCAAAGAAAGGTGCGGCGGAACGCGCGAGGACCGGAGAAGAAGAGCATGAAAAGCCCTTCGGTGAGCAGCAGGAGGCACCCGAAGAGGTGCGTCCATACAATACATGCGTTGACAAGGACATTGATTGCCCAAAGCGCTCGCCTCTTGGAATTCAGAGCGGCGATGAACGTCAGCATGGAGAGCAGGGCGAGCGGCAGCAACAGGGCGTACATTCGGATTTCTTGGGAAAAGTAGATATGCGTCCTGGAAAGAGTTAGCAGTGCGGCCGCCACGAGTCCGGCGGTCCCGCCGAAGAGGTAGCGGCCCAGAGTATAGAGCAAGGCGATGGTTGCGAGCGACAAGAAGACGGAGAGAATGCGCGCAGCGAGGACGCCTCCGCCGGTGCATCGCACGAAGGCGTATTCCAGCGTGAAGTAGAAGGGGACGGCCGTGGGGTCGTTGGAGCGGAACTCCTCGAAGAACTTGCCCAGCGTAGGCTGATCGAAGGCGACCGTACTAACGACTTCATCGTACCATACCGGCTCGTCCTGGATACGGTAGAGGCGAAGCCCTGCGGCGACGCACAGAATCGCGACGAGCGCGAACGCTTCCCACCGTTTCTTGTGCTGCGCTGTCATGGCCCCCGCTGTCTCAGCGTGCCGCCGCGAGCGACATTATCCCGCTACCTGCGCCGAAGCAATGAACGCCCCGGTCGCTTGCGCTGCGGGCGAGTCGCTGTCTGTTCCTCCTTGGGGACGTAGAGCGAAAGCACGGGGGGCGCCTTATCCCACTCCTGACGGGGCAAGCGCCGGCCGAGGGCGCGTTCGATAGTCTCGAGAGCGAGGTGCTCCGAAGGAGACACGAAGGTGATAGCGTCGCCCTCGGCGCTCGCGCGGGCCGTGCGTCCGATACGATGCAGGTAATCGTCCGCGGTGGGCGGAATGTCGTAGTTGATGACGTGCGAGATGCCTTCGACGTCAAGGCCTCGAGCGGCAACGTCGGTTGCGACAAGGATCTTGTAGCGCCCGCTGCG
>JBAZRU010000263.1:0-8644 GCA_041662805.1 Candidatus Hydrogenedentales bacterium
ACGATCCCCATGACGCACCCCATCTATCAGACCGTGTACGCTATCAAACGCGTGAACCTCAAGAATGGCGGCACGACCTTGCTCGAAGGCCTGGAACTGGATGGCCGCATCGTACTTGTCTACTGCTCGGAAGGGCTGAACGATACAGGCAGCGTTTCCGGCTGCTGTTGCTGCGGCGGAAACGAAGTCAAGAACTCCAAAGACATGAACACGAACATCTTCACATACGCGCTGACGCACTGACGTCGTTCCGCCGGGAGAAGATTTCATGAAGAAGTGGGCCGGACTGGCAGCGATCGTACTCATCCTGTTGCTCATATGCGGTTTCGCGTATGTTCGATTGGGGGGAGCGTTCGGCCGTGCGCGCGTTGCTGTCGAGCCACCCGTTTCGCTGACGGTCTTTTACACCTGCGACACGCGCGGGCACATCAATCCATGCAATTGCGAAGCAGGGGTCGCGGGAGGGTTGGCCCGGCGCACCACGTTCATCAACAAACGCCGTACGCCGCTTTCCATCTTGGTCGATGCCGGCGACGTGACGTCGGGTCCGCGCGAGTGGGAGCTGCTTGAGCTGGACTACCTCCTGAAGGGATACGGAATCCTCAAGTACGACGCGGTGAACGTGGGGGCGCGCGAAGCGTCCATCTCGCATGCCGAGCTTAAGAAGCTCGCCGCATCGTATCCCTATGTGGTGTCGGCCAATGTTGTGGACACGTCCGGCTCCCTCGTTTTTCCCCCCTATCGAATCGCCGATCTGCCGGAAGGGTACCGCGCTGGAATGTTGGGCGTGCTCGACGAGAAGACCCCCGCCGATGAACTGGGCGCCGGCGTGCGCGTGACGCCAATGCGCGAGGCGATTGCGCGCCACTTGCCTGCGTTGAAAAAGCAGGTCGATTTCGTTGTCCTGCTGGCATTCACGGACGAGGCTACCATGCAAGCCTTGGCCGAAGAGTATTTCGAAATTGACGTCATCGTCGGCGGAAACGTGGAGCAGCCCTCGGGAACGCCGCTCGACGTGAACCGTTCCACCATCGCCTACATCACGGACAAAGGCAAATCGGTGGGCGAACTCGAACTGAGCTTCGTGGGCGGACAAAAGGTCGTCACGAAGAACGAAGTCACGATGCTGATGGAAGACGTGCCGGACGATTCGGAAATCGTGACGCTCGTAAAAGAGCTGAGAGCGAAACAAGTGGAGCGTAACTTCCCCACGGAGAAGGACGATGAAGAAGGTCTCTCGACAATCGCGCCCGCCGCGTAGGCTGCTGCGAGCTTCGCTGGCGCTCCTCGCGCTTTGCGCCGTGGGCGGCATGGTTGCCGCGGCGGAGGAGATCGCCTGGCAGCCGTCCTACGAAAAGGCGTTGGCCGAAGCGCAGTCGCAGCAGAAGCTGTTGCTCCTGGACTTCACGGCGGAGTGGTGCGGCTGGTGCAAGAAGATGGACTCCGAAGTCTTCTCGACGCCCGAGGTCACTGCGGCCTTGCGCGACGTCGTCTGCGTGAAGATCGATATTGATGAGAATGCGGCGATTGCGTTGGCATACCAAGTGCAGTCGATCCCGCGCACCATCATCCTGAATGCGAGTAAGCAGATCGTCACGGACCGTCTCGGCTTCTCCGCAGCGGCCGATTTCGTTGACCTCTTAAAGGAAGCAAAGAACGCGAAACCGGAAGAGTTGGGCGGGCAGGTCGCGCCGGATATCGAAGCCGATTCCGAAGAACCCGATCTGGGCGTGCCCGAGACGCTGAACTCGCCCGAGTCGGCCGCGCAGGTGATGACGTTGCTCGCGAGTCAAGAGCCGTATTCCAGATCGCAAGCGGAGGAAGCTGTCGCCAAGTCCATGCCGAAAATGCTTCCGGAGTTGGTGAAAGGGCTTTCCAGCGGCGTGTTGGCCGAGCGCATCGCCGCGATTACGGCCCTCCGCGCAAACGGCCACGACGTCGCCCCCTTCGATCCGTGGGCGACGCGCGCCGAGCGCGAGAAGGCCGTGGAGCCGTGGAACGCGTGGCTCGCGCAACAGCCGGTTGCCGCGCCAGTCGCGGAAGCGCTGCCTGCGGAAGCGCCGCCAGTGGAAGTGCCTCAGGCTGAGGCGTTGCCCATGGAGTCGCCGACTACGGAAGCGCTGCCTGCCGAGGCCCCTCCAACTCCGTAAAAGCAGCAACGCCGGCCTCCCGCGATACGGGTTGCCGGCGCTGCCAATCAGCCTGGGTGTTGCTAAGCGCCCCACGCCTTCACGTGGCCGCGAATCCGCGACCTAAGACCATCTCTTCATACATGCCCGGGGTTGTACCCCGCGGCGTGCGAAAAATTCGGGTTCAACTCGGTGACTCGACCCTGCGAGGGCCGATCACTCACTATCGATGCTAAAACGACTCCACGTCTGTGTCAATACGAAAGTCTCAAAAGGAGCCTCCGTCGCTCCAACTCAGGCACATGCCAACTGGGCGTCTTTACGTCCATCCACCCCGATAGCCTTCAGGTCGAACGTCTGCTGGAGGATCTTCAGCACGTTGGGCGATACGAACGCCGGAAGCGCCGGTCCAAGGGCAATACCCTTGACGCCGAGGTGTAGTAGGCTCAGCAACACAGCTACGGCCTTCTGCTCGAACCAGGAGATGACCAAGGTGAGCGGCAGATCGTTCACGCCGCACTGGAAGGCGTTCGCCAACGCCAGCGCCACTTGAACTGCGCCGTACGCGTCGTTGCATTGCCCCATATCCAGGAAGCGCGGCAAGCCGGCCACCGTGCCGTAGTCGTAATCGCGAATCCGGAATTTGCCGCAGCCGAGCGTCAAGATAATCGATTCCTGCGGAAGGCCTTCGGCGTATTGGGCGAAGTAGTTGCGTCCCGGTTCCGCGCCGTCGCACCCGCCGATGACAAAGAAGTGCTTGATCTGGCCCGACTTGACCGCTTCGACAATCTTATCCGCCAAGCTAAGGATGACGCTGTAGTGGAAACCAATCGTGGCCTTCTTGGTCGCGGTGGGTTTGAGGGAGCCGACCTCGAGGGCTTTCTTGATGACAGCCGAGAAATCATTGTCCTTTAGGCGCTTGGCTCCGGGAACCGCGGTAGCGCGCGTCGTGAAGAACTTGTCGATATACGTGTTCACGGGGCTGGGGATGAGCACGCAGTTGGTCGTGGCAAGGATCGGTCCGCCGAAGGCCTCGAACTCCATCCGCTGTTTCTGCCATGCACCGCCATAGTGCCCCGCAAGGTGCGGATACGCGTGCAGCTTCGGATAGGAATGCGCGGGAAGCATTTCGCCGTGGGTGTAGATTTTGATGCCCGTGCCGGCCGTCTGATCCAGCAGGTCCTTGATGTCCACCAAGTCGTGACCCGTGACCAGGATTCCCGGACCTTCCTGAATACCTTCCGTGACCTCGACCGGCGTCGGTACGCCAAAGGCTTCCACGTGGCCGTCGTTCAGCATCTGCATCGTCTTGAGATTCATACGCCCGCACTCAAGAACCAATTCAAGCAGGCTCTCGATGTCGAAGTTGACGTTCGTCACCGTGGCAAACAACGCCTCCTCGACAAACGCGTCCACTTCGGAGTCGTGCTTCCCAAGCCGTCGCGCGTGGTGCTTGTACGCGCACATGCCTTTCAGACCATAGAGCAGGATCTTCTGGAGAGACTCCATGTCCGGGTTCTTTCCGCAAAGCCCTGATTCCGTACAGGCAATTCCGTCGGCGGTTTGTTCACATTGATCGCAGTACATGAGGCTCATACGTTGTCGTCCTTTCCAGTGGATGATCTCAGGCCTACCGCAAGCATCTGGCGCTTGCGGTCTCAGGCTCGGGGTATTCCACGAATTTGTTCGCTCGGTCCAACATTACGGCCTTCCTTTCTTCTGCGGGGACGGTGCGCCTGCATCGATGCATGACATCTTGCAGCGCACCAATCCGCGCAGTGGGGGGGAGGGAAGGGTTTTCTTTTCGATGTCTTCAATGGTCCATTTGCCAAGGGTTCCGATGATGGCCTCGTGAAGCTCCAGCATCGCCGCGTGAAAGGCGCATACTACGCGGGCGCTCGCCCCTTCCTGGCAGTAGTCGCCCAGGATGCGGCCCTGGCACGCCTCGACGGCATCCAGCAGCGTGATCTGCTTCGGAGACCGGCTGAGGCTCACGCCACCGTGCACGCCCCGATGGGCTTGCAGGAGATTGGCTTTCACGAGAAGCCCCGTGACCTTGGCCATGTACGTCGGCGATGCGCCCAATCGCGCCGCAAGCTCTCGCGGAGAAACGGGGGCTTCGTCCGTGCGCCGGCTGAGTAGCACCAGCGCCTGCACGGCGATTTCCGAAGTCTTTGTGAGCACGGTCTTAATCTCCTAACTAAGACATATCATATCTTATTTGTATTCAAAATGCAAGCCCCATCTTCTCCCAGCAAAGGTCAGGTAGGGACGTTTCGCCGAAACGTCCGGCGATGCGTGAAGACTGCGGGATAAGCAAAGAGGCGCTTTCGGCGAAACCGCCCTACCCTAAGACTTCCTACCTTAAGACGCCCTGCCTTGAAACGCCCTACCCTAAAAAGAACGTACCGCAAGCGCCCCTATTAGAGCGCTTGCGGTACGGCCAATTACGGCTTCAAAGGAAACGGACTACTTGTCGACGATTCCGTCTTTGTTGGAATCGGGAAATGGCAGCACAAAGATCTGCTGGAAATCTTTGCCTTCGTATGTCTTGACGTGTTTGCCGTCTGCGTCGAACGAGGGCACCACCTTTGTGTACGCGAACAGGGTACCATCCGGGGACCACACCAACTCCCCGCGCTCGCCATCGTTCTGCGGCGTCAGAAATGTCGATTCGCCGAATCGCGGACCGGGCGCGACGCACGTGACGACAATTCCGTCGTTGCTTGTGCAGGCAATCGAGTTGCCGCTGGGGTGCCAGCGGAGTCCCGAACCCGCGCCGCCCGGAAGACGGGTCGCTTGGACCGGACGATTGGCCGGGTTTGGATCTTCCTCCGAACCGTCCGAAGGGATGATGAAGACCTGAGTTGTGCCGTCCGGCGCCTTCCCATAGTAGGCGATGCGGTCACCTTGCACCGTCCCACGTACGACGCCCGCAGCGTTGGACTGTGTCAGGCGACGCACGGTCAGACCTTTCGGGGGAGCAGGATACCGCGTCGCGGACCCGGAGTCGGCTGTCGTGATATCGACGTTAGCGGGCACATCTACCACGAAAAGGGACTCTTCGTAGGCGACGCCGTCTTTCGCGCGCACTTTTCCGATGAAGGCCCGCATGAGTCCAGGCTTGCCTATCCATGAATCGCCGGCCGCCTTCTCCAATTCGCCGGGCTTCGATTGGCCCATTGGGCCACGCTGACCAGGACCGCGAAATAGTGGCTGTATCCCTTGGGAGCCTTCGGGGAAGGCTCCATATAGGCGATCGTGCGGTCGTACTTCGGCAACAAGAAATCGTCGTAGGTGAAGCCGATACGCTTTCCGTCCAAGGTGAACTCATGCCGGTGGCTTCCACCCCGGTGGGCGCCGGGCAAGGTGTCACGCGAGGTATCGATGTCACGGCATTCAAGCCACGTCCGCGTGCCGGAGCCGTCGGCAACGACCAAAGCCCCCGTGCGATTGGCCTTGTCGTAGCTTCCGCGCGCGGCAACCTCTTCGAGTGGAGGACCGTGAATGAACGCAACTTCATTGGCAATGGGCGAATAAGAGACGGCGCCTACGCCCGGTGCGGGTTTATCGCCAATAACAGACGGCGGGGCATAAAGAACGGTCTCGATGCCGGTGGCAATCTCCACCTTCTCGATCGATTGGCCATTGCCGATGCCTGCGCCGACTTGTTCACGGGTGTCGAAGCAGAGAAAGCGGGAATCCAGCGAAAAGTTGTCGTTATTATCGAGCTTGTGGCTCTTGGGGGAGAATGTAACTTGCCGCTCTTGGGCAAATGCAGCGTCAGACATGAAGCACCATCCTATCGCCACCGCAAGGAACACGCATCTTTGTGCTGCCAAAACACGACTCCTTTTCATATCTTCGCATGTCTTTTCGTCACCACTGGTTAACGTGCCTCGAAAGCACCCCTGAGTTTCGTCCGACGGGCGGGCCGCGTGCTGGCGGGCTGTCTGGCGGGCGAAACAAGCAATGCGCCAAGCGTTTGCAGACAGGCAAATGCCCTGGCCGCAAAAAGTGTAGCAAATATCGCGGGACAGCGCACTTTCCCTCGGTGCGCATAGGCCGGACGTTTGATACACCGGTCATGCGGGGCTATAATCCCCGCCTATTTCGCTAAGGAAAACGCCCTATGATAAATGTTGGCATAGTCGGAACCGGATACGGAGCCCGGGAGGCCATTCGCCTCTTGGGGGCGCACCCCGAGACGAAGTTGGTCGCGGTGGTTTCGTCCAGCGCGGCGGGTAAGCCACTGGACGATGTGCTGCCCGCATTTCGGGGGATGTATCCGATTGTCCTCGAATCCTTCGATGCCAAGGCGCTGAAGGCGAAGTGCGACCTGGTATTCATTGCGGTCCCCAGCAAGAAATCCATGCCTCTTGTCGAGGCGCTTCGCGCCGAAGGCGTGCGGGTATTCGATCTCGGGGGCGATTTCCGGTTGAAGGATCCGGCCCTCTTCTCGCAGTACTACAAGGCGGAACACACGGCCCCGCAACTGCTCGCGGATTGCGTATACGGATTGCCTCCGTTCTATCGCGAGGAACTCAAGACCGCCCAGTTGGTCTCCGTTCCCGGCTGCTACCCCATCAGCGTCATCCTCCCCCTGCGCCCAATTCTGGAGAACGTAGGCACGGACGTGCCTGTTGTCGCGGATGCGATCTCGGGGATATCCGGCGCGGGACGCACCCCGAGCGAGGGCTATCATTTCCCGGAGATGAACGAAAACCTCAAGGCATACCGCCTCGGGAATCACCAGCACATTCCCGAAATCGAGCAAGAACTCGGAAACAAAGTGCTTGTTCAATTCACGCCGCACGTAGCCCCGATCACGCGGGGAATCCTGACGACCATCACGTTTCGCCCCAATGGCCCCGTGAATCCGGAGGCTATCTATCGCTGCTACGACGAGGAACCGTTCGTGCGCGTGCTTCCGCACGGTCAACTGCCCGAGATTCGGTTTATCCGAGCGTCCAATTTCTGCGATATCGGCTGGACTATGGACGAGCGAACGGGCAATCTATTGATTGTTAGCGCGATCGACAACATGATGGGCGGCACGGCCGGCATGGCGCTCCAGTGTCTCAACGTGGCGTATGGCTTCGACGAACGCACTGGCCTCAACTACGGGGGCATGGTTCCATGAAGACAATCCCAGGTGGTGTGACGGCTCCCAAGGGTTTTCGGGCATCGGGCGTGGCGGCTGGCATCAAACTCAAGTCGACCAAGAAAGACTGCGCCCTCATCGCGAGCGACAGCATGGCCTCGGTGGCCGGCATGTTCACGCAAAACGTCATGAAGTCGCCCCCGGTAGTCTGGAATCAAAGCGTGTGCGCGGCGGGCTGCGCGCAATCGGTGTTCATCAACAGCGGCAACGCCAACGCGGCGACCGGAGAACAGGGCGCGGCCGATGTCCGGACGACGGCGCAACTTGTCGCGGAAGCCTTGGGCGCGCAACCGGGGACGGTATGCCTGTGCAGCACCGGAGTCATCGGGGTTCCGTTGCCGATGGACCGCATCGCCAAGGGCGTGTCCGGCAGCGCACAGGCCTTGTCGTATTCGGGGAGCGCGGACGCGGCGGCGGCCATCATGACCACCGACACCGTGCCCAAGGAAGTGGCCATCGAAGTCGCGTTATCGGGAGGCACGGTCCGCCTCGGCGCGATTGCGAAGGGATCGGGCATGATTGCTCCCAACATGGCGACCATGATTTGCGTCATTACGACCGATGCAACCATTGCGGCAAAGCCACTCGCCAATCTCCTGCGCGACGCCGTCAACGCGACATTCAACTGCATCTGCGTCGACAACGACATGAGCACGAGCGACACGGTGCTGTGCCTGGCGAACAGCGCGGCCAACCTTCCGAGCCTTGAACCCGGCTCCGCCGATTATGAACTGTTCGGGGACGCATTGACCGCGCTCTGCAAAGATATCGCCCACCGTCTCGTGAAAGACGGCGAAGGGGCCACGAAGTTTGTGGAAATCCTGGTGGAAGGCACCAGCACGGATGCAGACGCAAAGACCATTGCCCGCGCAATCGCCTTTTCGCACCTGTGCAAGACGGCCTTTTTCGGCCAAGACCCGAACTGGGGACGCATTGTATGCGCGGCGGGATACGCCGGAGTGCCGTTCGACCCGCGCCATGTGGCGCTTTGGCTGGACGACGTGCAGTTGGTCAGCGCGGGGGCGGCTACGGATTACCGGGAGGAAGAAGCCGCGGCCGTTATGAGGAAGCCGGAGTTTCGCATACACTTGGAAGTGGGGAATGGCCCGGGCCTGGCGATGTTCTGGACCAGCGACCTCAGCGACAAGTACGTACACATAAACGCCGACTACCGATCCTGAATGGCGCTGCCCGCAAGCAGGCCGATTCGAACCGTTGAACGATACCGGGCCGTGACCCGTCTAGTAGAGGGAACACAATTTTGAAAGCGATGGACGAGTGTATCCAGAAGGCGGCAGTGCTCATCGAGTCGTTGCCGTATATCCGCGAATTAGAAGGCAAGACCGTCGTC
>JBAZRU010000264.1:0-8643 GCA_041662805.1 Candidatus Hydrogenedentales bacterium
GTCACGCCGGGGAAGATGCGGGGACCGGGACAATCGTCGGGTGCTTCGCCGTTCAAATTGGCCGATGCCCAGGCCATCGAGCGGGACGTCAATCTTCTGCAAGCCGTGGCTCCGGTGTCGAGCAGTTCCGTATCCGCCATTTTGGGCAACGAAAACTGGACGACCAGTGTCACGGGGAGCACGGACCAGTACTTCAAAGTGACCAACCGGAAAGTGGAAAAGGGGCGCGCGTTCACGGACAGCGAGGCGCGGCAAGGCACGTCGGTGTGCGTCATCGGCGAGACGGTGCGCGACAAGTTGTTCGGGAAGCTGGACCCCATCGGACAGAACATTCGGCTAAACAGATTGTCGTGCCAGGTGATTGGCCTTCTCGAGCCGAAAGGGCAATCGACGATGGGCCAGGATCAGGACGACGTGGTGATCGTGCCGTTGCGGACGTTTCAGCGCCGCATCGCGGGCAACGAAGAAGTGAGCATGATTCAAGTCTCCGTCAAGGACGGCGTATCGACCGACCGCGCCAAGAACGAGATCGGCTTGCTCATGCGGGCGCGCCGTCATCTTTCGTCCAACGAAGAAGACGATTTTAACGTGATGGACTTGAAAGAGATTGCGAACATGCTCTCGGGCACCACGAAGATGATGACGGCGCTGCTGAGCGCGGTCGCCGCGGTGAGTCTCTTGGTAGGCGGGATCGGGATCATGAACATCATGCTCGTATCGGTGACCGAGCGAACGCGCGAGATCGGCACGCGCCTGGCCATCGGCGCCTTGGAGCGCGAAGTGCTCCTTCAGTTCCTGGTCGAAGCGGTGGTCTTGTCGTCCTTTGGAGGATTGATCGGGATCGCGTTTGCGATTGGGGCGTCCGTCGGATTGGCCAGCCTGCTGCAAATGCCGTTGGTGTTCAATGTACCGATCATCTTCGTTGCGTTTGTCTTCTCGGCCGCGGTCGGCGTCGTATTTGGGTTCTTTCCCGCGCGCAAGGCCGCTCAACTGGACCCGATCGAGGCGCTTCGCCATGAGTAACTACAAACGAGGCTTCAACAAAGACGATTCCGACGGGAGTCGCACGCCGCGGACGGTCGCACAAGGCCGGTGTGATGGGGGTGCTATGACTCGCAACAGTTTCAAGAGAATGACGCGCGCGGCGAGCGTGCTTGTGTTGGCAGGGGCAATGACGTCGTGCATGACCGGGCCGGACTACAAACGTCCGGACTTGAAGACGCCTGCTCTGTACAAGAGCGCGACGGCGGCGGATGCGGCAGAACCCGGGCTTGCGTTGGATTGGTGGAAGCTCTTCAACGACCCGGATCTTACCGCGCTTGAGGAAGAGGCGCTCCGGGCCAACCAAGATTTGAAGGCTGCGATGGCGCGGGTGGCGCAGGCGCGCGCTTCCGCGTCGTCGGTGAAGAGCGAGTTCTTCCCCGTGGTCACGATGAATCCCTCGGCAACGCGTTCGCGCCGGCCCGGGACAGAGACTTCCGACTCCGATTCCACCGAGGAGAAGATTAATCAACTGACGTCGGTAGTAAACAAGGTGTCGAGCCTGGTTGGAAGCGTCAGCTCGCTGGCGTCGGGTACATCGACTGGTTCCTCTTCGTCGGGTTCGTCTTCGACAACCGGCAGTCTCGGGTCCAGTCTCTTGCAGAGCGGCACGACCAGCACAACGACGACTGGTTCGGCGGCAACGATTGGCAATTCGTACTCGATTCCATTCGATCTCTCCTACGAGATCGACATCTGGGGGCGCGTGCGGCGGTCGTACGAATCGGCCCGTGCGGAGATCCGGGCTTCGGAGTACAACTTTGAGGTGGTGCGGCAAACGCTGCTTGCCGATGTCGCTCAGAACTACTTCAACCTGCGCGCATTCGACACGCAGGATAAGATCCTCGCGGAGAATCTCACGTTGTATCAGGAGCAAGTCGACCTCACACAGAACAAGGTTCAGGCCGGGCTGACGGAAGTGACGGATCTGCTCCAAGCCAAGGTGCAACTGGAATCGGCGCGTGCGGAAGCGGCGAATATCCGCAGACAGCGCGCGGACGTCGTGCATGCCATCGCCATTCTGCTGGGGCGCGCGCCGGCCGATTTCGCGCTCGAAGAACGGCCGCTGGAGGGGACGCCTCCGGTGATCCCCGCGGGCATGCCGGGCGATGTGCTTAAGCGTAGGCCCGATGTCGCGGAAGCGGAACAGGACTTGGCCTCGGCGTGCGCGGAGATTGGCGTGGCCAAGGCCGAATTTTTCCCGACGGTGAAGCTGACGGGGACGGCGGGTTTCGAAAGCAGCGATTTCAAAGACGTGCTGGACTGGAGCAATCGGGTGTGGTCGATTGGGCCGAGCGTTTCGCTGCCCATTTTCGAGGGCGGTAAACTGAAGGCCAGCCTGCGCCAAGCCAAGGCACGCTACGACGAACTCGAAGCCGTGTACCGAAACACGGTTCTGGCGGCCTTCGGCGACGTGGAAGATTCCCTGACGGACCTTCACCTGCGCGCGGATCAGGCCGACGCGCAATCGAAGTCCGTGGAAGCGGCGCGCGAATACCACAAGCTCACGAAGATTCAATACGACACGGGCATCGTCGACTACCTGCAATTGGTCGACGCCGAACGCACCCTGCTCGACAACGAATTGTCCGCGGTGAAGATCCTCAACGAGCGGATGATCTCGACCGTCCTGCTCGTGAAATCCATCGGCGGCGGATGGGATTCGCAAACGGCGACACCCGTCGATACCGGCAAACCCAGCACGTGGGGGCCGGACAAAACCGCTGCCAAGCAAGCAAAGGAGTAAGAATCATGCGACACATCAAGGCAATTTCCGTTGGAAAGCCCGTTCCCGCCGATGAACTCTCGACCATCTCCGCGTTTGTCGACCTGCTGACGTCCATCGTCGGTTTGTTCAGCGGAGTGCTGTCTCTGTTTGGGCTTGGGTCGAAGACCACGGGGTGAACGCATATGGTGCAGCTACCATTCACCGCGATCATTCACCGTGAAGGCGACGGATACGTAGCATTTTGTCCGAATCTCGACATTGCCAGGCAAGGCGATTCGATCGAAGCAGCACGCGAGAATCTCAAAGAAGCGCTTGAACTTTTTTTTGAAGCGGCGTCTCCTCTGGAGATTTCTGCGTGCGACTCCAATGAAGTCTATGTGACCAGCATTAAAGTTGCTGGCGGTTAGTCTTTGTCGGCAACTTTCGGCATGTCCTCGCGTCGAAGCGCCCAATCCGCGGTTTGGAAACGCCGCGTTACTTTATCACCAGCGCATCCTTCGCAGGCAATGCCGGGAACGGATTGTGCGGCTCAAGCTGATACCAATACGCCACCGACGCCAGGTCGTCCTTCAAGGGCAGGTAGCGGCCTTCGCTCTGCCACCCTAGGCTTTGGATGGTCACGCGGAGGTCCTCGTCGAAGCGGACGGGGTCGGTGATGTGCCAGCGGTACTGGCCGAAGCGGCCTTGCGGGCCGTCGTGTTGGACGTGGTAGAACCCGGTGTACAAGCTGCTGAAGCTGGAGTAGGCCGTCTTGCCATTCTCTTCGCGTTCGCCGTAACCGTACGAACCGCAGAAGTAATCTTCCTCGCCCGTGCCGCAGATCGTGGGGAAATCCTTGTCGCCGTCGAGGTAGAACTTGATCTCGCCTTCGCCCCACCAGCCCGGGCTGTTCGCGCCGTGGGCCAGGAAGGTGCCGACGTATTGCCCTTTGCCCTTGATGCCATCGACGATGGTGTAGACCTCTTTGTCGGGCAGCGGATTTACGCGGCGGAACTGGGCGTGGAAGTACGGCGTGCTCCGTTTGACCTTCTCAAGCGTGTAGTCGATTTGGTAGTAGACGGTCGCCCTTTTCTCGCCCAGGTTTTCCATCGTAATCTTGCAGCCCTTGCGGAAGGGCATCTGCCAATATGAATTCAGGCCGCTGCGGGGATTGACGCACACCGGCACCGAGGAGATACGCGGCTCGTTGCCCATGCCCCAACCCGCCGCGAAGAAATCGCCCACCGGCACTTCGACCGACGGGGTTGCTTCGCCGTCCCAATAAATGCGGAAGATCATGAGGCGGTAGTCGCCGACCGGCGTCATCCAGATGTGGCGAATCTTGCCCGAGCCGTCGATTTCACCGAGGGTGAACGTCTTACCCGGCTCGATATGAATATACGGGTTGACCTTCCAGCCTTCCCCCAGTTCGCGCGCGGCCTTCGCGGCGCTGCCCTCTTTCAACGTGGCCATGCCGCCCTTGCCCTTCTCGCCCGTGAAATTCTCGGGGCTGATGGACCGCGACTTCATATTGGAAAGCTGGTGGAGTTGGTCGAGGGTTCCCGACTGCGCAAACGAGATTGACGCAAGCAACATCATCATACAAGGCACGAGGGCAAGCCGGTTCATCATGAATGGTCTCCTTTAAAGTCTACGCAATCCCCCCGGGCGCCGAGAGCGGTTCTTAATCGCCGCCGGTGTGCATGTCCAAGGATAACTCATGAAGGGGCTTTCTGGAAACTGCCTTCGCGACCAAGAAGAATTTGGCCTCGGATGCTGCGAAATCGCAGATAGACTTCGGGAGCTTGGCGTCTGCAACGTCAGGCCGCCGACGCTGTATTGTGGTAGTATTATCTATGACCCTATACCTCGGGCACTCCAAGACTGATGAGGCCCGGTTGGAGCGAATGACACGTGAGAATCATATCCGACTTCAAGGACTACTATGATTCCGCGTTGAGTTTCGGTGCCGATCCGAATCTGCTTTATGTGAGGAAGCAGGAACAGTTCGAGTACGAGAAGCGAGATTCTCCCTTCGAGGAGCGAAAGGCGCGGTTGCCGCGCCGACTGGACGAAATACTCCGCGTTCCTCTCGAACTCGTGGCGCAATTGCCGCACGAAATAGCGCAACCGGCAAACAGATACCACTATAATTGGCCGGATATTCCGATTACGGTCAAGCTCATCGGGTTCTGCGGTTTTCTGTTTCCGGCGATAGAAATCGATGGGAAGGTCTTTCTGTCCTCCGAGGAGGTTGCTTCCGGGTTGCCTAATGCATACCTGAAACAATTCAATCTCGACCAGGAAGAGTTGGAGAGACTACTGGCCATGAAGCATAGGAGGCATAGACGCTGGTTTGGGACCCCGGCGGCATTGACTCACGACGAATGGGCCACGTGCGCCGCCGGAATTGCGGGGAAGCGATTCGACGATGTCTTCATCCAATTGGGCATGCCAACCTTCAAGGTTGAGTATGTGGCCGAAAACAAGCGACTCAGCGTCGATAGGATACGCTGCACCCTGAATCCCTATTTGAAAGCGGAGCATTTTCAAAGAATCAAAGGCCCCGCCGAAACCTTTCAGGAAATCTCCATGTACCTCGGCAACCAATTGGCCCGGCAGCCCGACCCTATCTCGACTGTGTCCGATGAAATCATGCGGGACGAAAAGGGCTTCGATGAATGGTCGTTCCGACGCCACAAGGAGGAAGACAAGAAGTTCCGAAAGCGAAGACAGTAAGCACAGCCTGTTGACATTGAAGCCGTATTGTATTAAATTGTTAATACTTTAGACAATACCCCGGCGGCTTCTTGGCGTACAACAGGTAAGGTGAGAGTAATGGGGGGACTAATCTGCGAAGGTCCGGAATCGACCGGTTCCGATGCGATCCAGATCCGTGGGCTTACCAAGGAGTACGCTGGCGGGGATGGCGTACACGGACTGAGCCTGTCGATACCACGCGGGTGTACGTTTGGGTTGTTGGGTCCGAACGGGGCGGGCAAGAGCACGACCATCAAACTGTTGATGGGATTGATCGCGCCGACGGCGGGGGACGCGATTGTTCATGGCCACAGCATTCTGACCGAGTCGCTGCAGATTCGCGCGTGCGTGGGCTATGTGCCGGAGCGGCATCACATCTATCCGTGGATGACCATCAAGGAGACGATCTGGTTCACGCGCGCGTTTTATCCCACGTGGGACCACGCGTTGTGCGAGCAGATGCTCAAGCAATACGACCTGCATCCCGCGAAGAAGGTGCGCGAGCTTTCGCATGGGATGACGACGAAGCTGGCGCTTGTCCTCGCGCTGTCGCATGACCCGGACGTGCTTCTCCTGGATGAACCGACGACAGGTCTCGACCCGTTGATCCGCGAGGAATTTCTGGACGGGATCAAGCACCTGATTCAGATTCGTCCGCGCACGGTGCTGTTCTCGAGTCATATCCTCTCCGACATCGAGCGCGTGGCGGACCGCATCGGCATGATCAACGACGGGAAGCTGCTGCTGTGCGCGCCGCGCGATGAGTTGACGAGCCAAACCAAGCGAATCGACGTCACCTTGAAAGCGGACCACCGGCCAACGACGTCTCCGGCGGGTACCGTGCTCGAAGAGACCGTGGATGGGCAATGGACTCTTACCGTGCACGGCTATTCCGAGGCGACGCTACGGACAATCGAACAACAGAATGACGTGGCCCGTTGCACCGTGCACGACATGAGCCTTGAAGAGATCTTCAAAGGCTTCATCAAGGGCGCGCGGAAATGACGATGCGCGCGCTTCTGTGGAAAGATGCGCGTATCTTCACGGACGTGCTTCTGGCGGGCATCGCACTTCTCGCAGGCTCTTACTTCCTGGCGCTGTTGCTGGTCTATGCGGACAGTTCCTCGGGCTTCGCGTGGAGCAAGGTCATCGCCGGTGGCGCTTCCCTCGCGCGCTTCAGCTCCATCCTCATCTGCGCCCTGTTGGGCGCGTACGCGTTTGCACGGGAAGGGGAAGAATGCTCGGGACTCTTCTTGGCTTCACTGCCCGCGCGAAAGGGGGCGATACTCCTGAGCAAGGCGATCATCGCAGTAGCGCTCTTCCTGACCGTGTGGCTGGCCAGTCTCCTGATCATGGCTTTGGGCCTGCGGGCGATGGGGTATGGGTGGGACACGCTTTTGCTAGTGCTCGAGGCGATGCTCGGTTACATCGCTTCCGGCGTAATGGCGTTCGGCGTGGCGTGGTATTTGTCGCTCTTCATGGGCAGTCCCGTGGGCGCGGCATTCGCGGGATTGATGACCTTGATGCCCGTGTACGCGGCGCAATTCCTCGCCAACGATTGGTTCGACATCGAGAACCCGATGTTCTTTCACCCCGTCACGGTTGCAGCCATGTTTGCGCTTGGAATCGCAGGCGTAGCAGGCGGATGTCTTAGGTATTCGCGCTTTGGCGGCGCGCCAAATTCACCACGCCTCAATATCTCTCTTCCGTGGAGGCGGGACTCGCGACGAGCGGATGTTGCGACTGCGTGGTCGCTGGCGGATTTGGGCGAGCAGAGAACCGGACCATTTCGGGCGCTCCTCTGGAAGGACATCCAACTGCTTCGGACATCGTTCAAGGTTGCCTTTGTAGTCCTGGCATTGCCGTATCTGGTCGCGCTCGCAAGCCACGGCGACTTGGGAGCACTCCGGACGGCCAGTGTTATCAGCATTGCCCTGAGCGTGCTCATCTTCAGCTTCTGGAGCGGACACATCATGTCCGCCGAAACGGGCTCTCGCACAGGCGATTTCCTCGCAGCCTTACCGGCAACACGACTAAACGTACTGCGTGCGCGTTTGGCCGTTGTGCTCACGCCGATGCTTGGCGTGACCGCGCTGAACCTGCTTGTACTCTTTGCGACGAACCATGCGATACCCGGCGCGATCCGATTCGGCGCGGACTTGACCTGGACTGCCTGGACGAATGCCCCTCACCTGGTGATGGGGCTTGGGCTGGCCAACGGCGCAGCGCTCGGGTTCGCCGTTGCGTGGTTCTTGTCCGCATGCTATCAGCGCCCCGCGGTGGCCATCGTCGCCGGAGTCATGACCGCGCTTGTGGGACTCGCGTTCTGGGCGGCCCTGGCCATGGCCGGCATGGTATCCGCCGATGGTCTTACTCCTGTCCCATTCGTCTATCTGTTCAGTTCAGGCAACGCGCTGATTGCCGCTGCGCTTCTGGCTGCAGGATGTGCCGCGGCAGGAAGACGGCGCGAGACGAGCAGATAGAGAGGTTCAATAACACTTCGCCTTAACGGACCCCCACACGAAATCGATTGATCGCTCGCGGTCCGTTCACCCATCTTCCTCACGACCCAAACGCCGCGTCCAATCCGGCGCATACCACATAGAGGAACCGCATATGCTTCGTCCGCGACGCATCCTGTGCATCATCGCGCTTGCCTCGATCCCCGTGTCCGCTCACGCGGGACTTGCCGGCTACGACGGCGAGTGCAAGCAGGTCATCGACCGCGCCTTGGGGCAGTACCTTGCGGCAACGACCTATCAGGATAGCTTGACCGTGCAAAAGGCGATTCTGCGGGACGGCGCGAAGAGTCCCGAGGCAGGCGGACCCGCCAAGACCATCGAGTGCGCGTTTGCACAACCCAACCTGCTCGCGCTTCAAGGGCCGTTTCTTAGTGTGTACTGCGATGGCAACACGTACTGGGAGTACATGCGGCAAGAGCGCCAGTACACGGAGCGCGAAGCGCCCGTGGCGCTTGGGATCGATGAGATGGACCTGGGGATGGTGGCGCTGAATCGGTCGCATCCGATAGTCGCTCTATTTGCCGCGCGCAAGAAGTCCGCTGAAGGCTTGCTCGGCTTCGTGAAGGAACTCTCGAAAGCCACCGTGGAGACGCTCGACGGACAACCCGGCAA
>JBAZRU010000265.1:0-8636 GCA_041662805.1 Candidatus Hydrogenedentales bacterium
CTACTTTGAAGACATACCGAAAGACCACCCAGCCTTCGCCGCCTTCCAACGCCTGGGAACCAAGGGATTCTTTGATAGTTACCAAGCCCTTCCCAACGATCCCCTAAGGTACTCCGCGGTCGATCCATGGGCGCGCCGCGTCCTCAAGCTGGCCGGCGCAGACCCCTCAATGTTGCTGCCTGAAGAGCCTGGCGAATGCCTCTCCGTCCCGGACCTGAAGAGAATGCTCAGTGTCCTTTGCGAGGCCATGCACATTGCGCAACACGACCAGGAAGCGCTCGCCTCCTTGATTCCAGACTCCCCCGGCGCGGTATCGCGAGAAGTGGGCTGCGTGCTCTTCGACAAACTGCTCCAAACCAAGGTGGACTAGCCCGCACATGTGAATGCCAATCTCCTAACACGATCACCGCCGCTATCGTACGATCCGATCGGGAGTTGCCTGGGCTGGCAAGGATGCTTAAGATCAGACAAGATGCGGTGCGACTCCGCATGGTCAGCTTTTCGATCGTGAGCACAGCGGCCAAACCAGGAAGAGAACATCTCAGATGTCAGTCTCATCTCTCCCAAATCCGGAAATATCCATCGTCATCCCCGTCTTCAACGAGGAAATGAATCTGCCCGAACTCTACCGGCGCCTCGTGGCCGCGTTGGAACCCTTGGGGCGCTCGTTTGAACTTGTGTTTGTTGACGATGGCAGTCGCGACGGGAGTGTTCGTCTCCTGAAAGAATTTCACTCGAACGACGCTAGGGTTCGTATCGTGTGTCTTGTCAGAAACTTTGGACAATCGCCCGCATTGTATGCCGGGTTTGCCAATGTCCGCGGCAACATCGTCGTCATGCTGGATGCCGATCTCCAAAATCCCCCGGAGGAAATCCCAAAGCTCATCGCGAAAATCGACGAAGGGTACGATTTCGTAAGCGGTTGGCGCGCAAACCGCCGGGACTCCTTCTTACGCACACTACCCTCCAGACTGCTGAATTATCTCGTCAAAACTACTACGGATGCCGAATTTCGAGACGTGGGCTGTTGCCTCAAGGCCTTCCGTCGCGAAGTCACCGACCTGCTCATTAAGTTCACGCACCATTCCCGTTATCTTTCCCTGGATGTCGCCTGGTTGGGTGTGCGCACGGCGGAGGTCGAAGTGGCTCACTTCGAACGAAATGCAGGCCAAAGCAAGTACGGCATTTTCAGACTCATGCGGACAGGGTTTGATCTGGTCACCGGAGTCACGGCCGCCCCACTGCAGTTCTTTGCGGTGCTCGGCGCCTTGCTCGCCCTCGTCGGATTTGCGATGGCGCTCCGTGTCGCCTATTTCCGCCTTGCGCACGGCGCGACCAATGAATTCGCCTCCGTTATCGCCATCATGTTCTTCCTTTTCGGGGCGCAAATGGCCGCCACCGGCCTCATGTGCGAATATATCACCCGAATCTACATCGAAGTGCAGAATCGCCCCTATTACGTGGTAAGAGACGTCATTGAATAGCCGTAGGCGGTGACTCCGGCGATTCCGGATGCCGCATGCCCGTTACGCGGAGTCCCCACGCATTGTCTCTACCTGGATTTGCTCCACCGCCTCGGCCGCCCTCGCCATTGCGGACTCCGCATCGGGTCCCGTGGTAATGACATAGCCTACCCGGTGGTCGCTGTTCTCCAGTCGCGATACGATATCCCCTGGTGACAAGGTGCACGCCACCTCAACAACTCCGGGCGCTTCCATCGCTTCGGACAATCCACGAATGGCCGTGACACGTCCTGCGGGCGGCGTCATGAACCGAATGGCGGCCCCTTGGGAAAGCGTCGGTACCACGGCGGGCGCGTGCCCGGTGGCCATCGAAATTACGGCGCGATTCAAATTGATGCCCGTTGCAAGCGGCACCAAATGGCTCGTGATGCACCCTCCCCCGAGCCGCGCCCCAAATTCGACCAACTTGGGCCCGCGGGCGGTCGCATAAATCTCCGCGTGAAGCGCGCAATTGTTCAACCCCAACGTGCCGGTAATATCGCGCACGCATCGAATGACCTCCTCGCGTATGCCTCCGGACAGTCTCGACGGAATCGAATGCCCGATCTCCACGCAAAACGGCGGCGGCGTAGTCATCTTGTCCGTGACCGCCGCAATATATGTCTCGCCATCTGCCACCAGGCCTTCGACACTGACTTCTTGCCCAATCAGTAGTTCTTCGGCAAGGACCTTGTTGTCATTCGTGAATCGCGAACTGTATTGGTAGGCAGCGTCGAGTTCCGTTTCATCGTTCACGATCACGACGCCCTTGCTGCCGCTGGAAAGACAAGGCTTGAGCACGGCCGGCCATCCACAGACTGTGCCCACGTGTGGCAGGGCTTCGCGGTTATCCACGACGCAAAATCTCGGGCAGTAGTGGGGGAGAGACGTTCTGAGGCGCTCGCGCACGCCGGACTTGTCTCGCGCCAGGCGCGCCAACTCCGGGGTGATGCCCGGCAAGTGAAGGGCTTCGCAAAGCAGTGCAAGTGGCACAATACACGGGTCGTTCGCGACCGATACCACTCCAACCACCCCATAGCGCCGCGCCAGCGCTATTGCCCGCTCTGTATCCATGGGGTTCACCGCTTCAGGGAAATCCGCAATCTTCAATCCCGGCGCTTGAGGATTTCCATCAAAGGCCACCACCTCGTATCCCATGGATTGCGCGTCAAGGATGGCCTGAATCTGAAACTGCCCCGCCGGGATGACCGCGATTCGCGGCTTATTCGAAACCACAATCATTCGCCCTCGGGCAACAGCCCTGCAATGGTTCCCCCGAAGATCTGCCCCTTCTCTTCCTCGGTAAACCCATGCTTGCTCAGAATGGCGGTAGCCGACGTGTAACACACGGCCAACTCCTCTTGAGGATGGTCCGAACCATAAATCAACCGGCGTGCTCCGATGGATTTCAAGACAAACATGAACTGGTCTTCGAAGGGCGTTCCATGAAAATACGTCAGCGACAACGACAAATCGAAGTACGCGTTGTCGTTCGCTTTGGCAACGGCCAATGCGTCCAGGAAGCGAAAGCCTCCCGTATGGCACATGATGATCTTCGCCTCGGGCGCCCGCTTGCACAGCAGATCAATGTGGAAAGGCTCCTGCATATGCAGCGGCGTCGGCTTCCAGAGATAGCAGTCGATGGCCACGGGAATTCCAAGTTCGCCGGCCTTCCGCACCAACGGGACCAAGCGCTCGTCGCTCGCCGAAATCCCCATGAATCTCGGATGAACTTTGAGCCCCTTCAGGTCGAACTCGCGCACGTCACGCTCTAGAGCCTCCGCGGCGTCCGGCTCCTCGACCGGATTCACCGAAGCGAATCCCATCAAGAGCTCGGGGTACTGCCGGCAGCACTCGTACACGTAGCGATTCGTCGTTCTCTTGATGTATGGAGTATCTGCTGCAATCGGAAAAATGATCGCTTTGTCCACCGGGCTAGCGTGGAGATTCGCAACCAAGTTCTCCAGCGACGCGTCGAATCGGCTGCCGAAACCGTCTCGATGAGGGTTCACATACGCGTGAGCATCGATAATCACCGTGCGACTCCTGACATACAACGTGCCATTCTCTGCCTGCCCAACGCCTATGCGCGCTTCGGATACGTCCCGTAGGCCACGGACGCCGCGGCAAAAGGATAGATATATCTTCGTCCCGTCAACGCGTACAAGACCAGGCCGGGAATCTTGATACCCCAGATCAACCAAGTCCCAATCTTGGACGGACTCGTGTAGGGTCGCGCAATCTCGACTTGAACTCCCTCCAAGCCTGCTGCGCGATAGTACGAACGCAGCACCTTTGGCGAAAAATCGAACAGATGGCGCGGTGCTTCAAAGTAGATCGGAAGCCACGGCAAATAACGCTTCAGGCGGACATACGGCGCCGCATAGGGCACTTGGATAATCAGGAGCCCCCCCGGACGCAACCACTTCAACATGCGCTCAATCGCCAGGCGCGGCTGCTTGAGGTGCTCGAATACCGCAATCAGCGTGATGCAGTCGAAACTCGCCGGTTCAAACTCCGCCGTATACACCTCTCCCTGAATAATGGTCGCGTTGGGGGCGAACGTCCTGGCCTTGTCGATGGCCGTCTGACTTATCTCAAGGCCTGTCAAGCGCCACGGCAGCGGTTGCATGGCCCTCAGGAACTTCCCGTAGCCGCAGCCAATTTCCAGAAAGTCGCCCCCCGCCGGGCGCTCGCGCTGGATCAGCCGCGTCAGGTGCCGCTCGACAAAACCAAGCGTGCTAGCGGCCTCGTCCTCTTCCGATTGCCCCGAATACATGTTCTCATAGAAGGCCGGAAGGTCTTCGGCAATCGGCTGTGGCGTCACGTATACCAGCCCGCACCGGGCGCACGTCACAACGTTGAAGTCGTTCTCGACGATGATCGGCGTCCGCTCCGGACTGCCGCAAAAGTCGCAGTCCACCTGCTCGCACCGTTCCAGGATTACCTTATGGTCGAACGACGTGTAGAAGGATCGCTTAATCGCAACTACGGTGTTCTCGTCGGGCAATTTGTCTTGCATTGCTCCACAATGTTTCTTGCCTCAGGACAGGCACTTGGATTCGGCTTCCTTTCAGAATCGCTATTCCGTACTCTAATCATCCTTCCCTTGCGGTTCAAGAGATGTCGCCTCGGTTTTCCTCTTATTCCCTCCTTGACTCGCTGAATGCTTCCACTTAGAATGGCGTTCGATAGTGGGGTATCGAGACTGATGGTCTAACGTAGCCGTTGGTAGAGCGGGGGGGCTTGGTGGTTCGATACAAGGTGGCTGGACCCAACGTCCAGCGCTATAAGGAACTCTTGCCAATGTGGTTCAAGGCGTTGTGTTTGACTGCCGTATCTGCATACCTTGCTGGAGGAATCGCCGGAGCCGCCGAAGCTCCCAACTCCGCTGCCGATGCCGAATCCAAACCCGCCATAACTTCAACGGAAAACTCGGACGGCGCCGCCAAGCCCGCCGAAGGCAGCAATGCCGCAGCACCCGCCGAAGAAGCCCCGGCCGTCGCGCCCCTGAAGGGCGATATCCTGCACATGAAAAACGGCAAGACCATCTCCGGCTTTCAAGTTCTGAGAGAGACCTCGGCCGTCTACGTGCTGGAGGTCGTTGAAGGCGAAGACATCACACTGGAAGTCCCTCGCAGACAAGTAGTCTCCATCGACTACGACGACATCGACCCCAATGCACCCAAGCCTCCCGCTGCGAGTGCGGCCGGGGGGGAACCCGAGCTAGTCTCCATATCCGGACAGAAGGTTACTCCTGAGCTTCAAGAGAAGCTCTCCATGGATATCTCATCGCCGTCGCTGGAGTACACAGACACGGACCTCGTGCAGATTCTGAAAGACGTTGGCGAGCGCGTAAACGGTTCCTTGGCCGTCGATCAGTCCGTAGTCGACATGCTCCCGACGGATCGCATTTGGACCGTGACCGTAAAGCCGGGTACCACGCTGATCCAGTTCTTGCGCGAAGACCTCAAAGCCAAGTTCGAGTCGCTCGAATGGGTGCTTCTGACGGACAAAGTGGTCATCGCCACCAAGGAAGGCGCGGAAAAGCTGCGTTCGGAGAATAAGCCCGCGGAAGGCGCCAGCCCTCAACCCGGCGCTCCCGCGGAAGGCGCCGCGCCCGCACCAGAGGCGCCCACTGCTCCGCTGCCTCCGCTTGCGCCCCTTACGCCTGCGCCGCCCGCTCCAGGCCAATAGCAATCCCACATGATGCGAATCGGCAACAATCTCGAAGATTATGTCCTAAGCAAAGAACCGCCGACACGCTCCGCACGATTGCTGCTCGAAAGCGCCCGTCGCATGCATATTTCGACGGAAGCCATTCAAGAAGTCATCAAGCCCTACGCCGTGCACATCCAACGGTTGCCCGTCCCAATCCTCGGCGCCGTGGTCAATATCATCTCCGGCATCGTCCTCCACAATCGCGCCCGCGGCCCCTACAAAGGCGGCATCCGCATCGCCAAAGACGTCGACCTCTGGGAAACCACCGAGCTGGCCCGCCTCATGACCTTGAAGACCGCCCTCGCCGATATCGAGCTGGGCGGCGGAAAATCAGGCATCAGCGTCGACTTGCGCGCCCTCTACAAAGGCATGGTCAAGACCAAACGCTTCCGCGGACCCTACCGCGAATTCGAACGCATCGCCAAGGCAGACATCATGACCGAATTCGCCCGCCACTTCGGCCCCCTGTTCGCAAGTCACGAATACGTCCCCGCCCCTGACATGGGCTCCGGCGGCCCCGAAATGGTCTGCATCTACAACGAAACCTACGACCCCGCCTCCGTCACCGGCAAACCCGACGGCATCGAAGGCTGGCTGCCCGGGCGCACCGAATCCACCGGATACGGCGTCTACTACGCCGTGCTCAAAGACAAGCGCGGCGTTGCCCCGTCCGACTGCACCATCGCCATCCAAGGCTTCGGCAAAGTCGGCTCCTACGCGGCCCGCTTCCTCCACCAAGCCGGCGCGCGCATCATCGCCGTCACCGACATGACCGCCGGCGCGCACAACCCGCAAGGCCTCGATGTCCCCGCGATGCTCGCCCATTGCACCCGCGAAGGACACCTCGACGGCTATCGATCCAAACCCATCACGAACGCCGCCCTCTTCGCCCTGCGCTGCGACTACCTCATCCCCGCCGCGACCGGCCACGTCATCCACGCGGAAAACGCCGCGACCGTCCGCGCCAAGTCCGTCGTCGAAGCTGCCAACATGCCCGTGACCTACGAAGCCATGAAGTCCCTCGAAACCCGCGGCATTAACGTCATCCCCGACGTCTACGCCAACGCCGGCGGCGTCATCGCCTCCAACCTCGAATTCCGCCAAGCCCTCGGCGGACCCAAATACGACCGCGATGCCGTCCTCGCCCACATCCGCGAGCGCTTCGATTCCATGCACGCCGCCATGGAACCCCTGATGAAACGCGGCCGCTCCATGTCCGAAGCCGGCATGGACGTCGCCCTCCAACGCGTTTACGAGACCATGCTCCAACGCAACCTCGTGTAACGGCTGCATTTCGTAGACAGCGCCTACTTCGCCCAAGCTGGCGCACGCAAGTGATCGCCGTCGGGTTCACCCGGCCCCTCCGTGTGAAGTGTTTTGCAAAACGGGGCTGGCATTGAAGAACGAAAGTCTGCTTGAACCGACCTTCACCATCGAGTTGGCGAATGGCTACGGTGGATACCTGCCCACGCGGGAACAACACGCGCTGGGCGGCTATGAGACGTGGCGCTGCTCGGCGACCTTTCTGGCCATTGATGCCGAGGAGCAGAGCCGCGCGACGGCCCTGGAACTGCTTGCGAACGTGGCCGGGACCTTGGAATGAGGCTGGGGCGGCGAACGTGGACGCCGCGGCGAACCGGTTGGTCCACCGCGGCGCCGGAATCACGTGAGCAAGCCTGTAAGCCGAGTCCTGTCTAAGACGCCGAAGCGCCCGAGGCGGCCATTCCTCTAGGACGTGTGTCGCCACACGCCTCAAGCTTCCTACCCGGGAGCGGAGCGGGCCACCCCAATGCTCCCCTATTTGGAATTGCTCCAGGTGGGGTTTAGCCAGCCGGACTGTTGCCAATCCGCTGGTGCGCTCTTACCGCACCTTTTCACCCTTGCCGGTCCCGTGAGGGACGTAGGCGGTATCGTTTCTGTGCCACTTTCCGTCGGGTTGCCCCGCCTTCGCGTTACGAAGCACCTTGCCCTATGGAGCTCGGACTTTCCTCGACGCACCGAAGCGCGCCGCGACCGCCCGGCCTGCTCACAAGAAGGAGTATAGCGTGTGGGAACGGCGCAGGGGTAACCGGGCAGGGAGTCCCAGGAGTCCTGCCCAGCCATAGGACCTATAGGTCCTATAGGTCGTATAGGTCCTATAAGGCGGACGATCAAGGAGTCTGTGTGCTATTCGCGCGCGTGAGGCGCTCGAGCTTGGCGACTCGGTCTAGCCACTTCAGGCGCTGCTCATCGGTGAGGACCGCACCGACCTGTTCCTTGGTGGTTGCGATTTCCTGAGCGATCCGGGGTAGGTTGTCGCGGTAGATGTCGCCGAATGCCTTGGTGCGTTCGGACAGGATCTTCTCAACCTGCTGTGCCTGTTGCTCGGAGAGGTCAAGCTGGCGGCGGAGACGCTTGGTGGCGCGCGCAGCACTCTGCTCCGGGTGTTGGACGGCGTCCGCGATGCCGCGGCGAATGACCGTGGCGGTGCCCGCGGAACCGATCACGATGCCGCTGACGAGAACCACCGCCGCGAGGAGCAGCGTGGGCCAGTGAAGGTACTTGCGCCATGCCGATTGCGTGGGCGCAATCACGGGCGCAACCGCGGGCGCGACGGCGCTTGTCGTTTCGTTTGTTTCACCGGTCATAGCACACCTCCTGTTACGGCGTAGAGCAAGTCAATCCATGGGTCGGACGCGACGGCGTCCATGTAGACCGCCAACAGGGCGGTCGGCGCGGCTGCGAAGACCGCGCAGGTCGCGGCGAGGGCGAAGGAACGCGTGGCCGCCGCTTGCGCGAAAGGGGACACCCTCTTCGTATCCGCAAGCGTCGCGAGAACGCGGTCGGTGACGGAGACGGCGGGAATGCCTTCGAGCTTGGCCCGACGCGCCAGAGTTTCGATCTCGTCGAATGAGGGCATGGTTATTGACCTCC
>JBAZRU010000266.1:0-8624 GCA_041662805.1 Candidatus Hydrogenedentales bacterium
GGAAGTTGAACGTCAGAATGCGGGGCGAGGCCATGCCTAGCGGGCCCGCTCCTGAGCCTGTTCCTTGAGGAAGGCGACAATTTCCGCCTCGGACTCGGCGCGGGGGGCCAGTTCGTATTCAAGGAGGTCGCCAAGAAGCACCAGATCGTTGCATTCGATTGCGCGCGCGGCATCGTCCAGAACGCTATTGAGATTCTCATGCAGGCTGCGAATAGCCGTGTGTTCGGTCTCCATCGCGTCGAGGTCGATGCCCAGCGCGTGCGCTACCATCTTTTCCCGCTCTTTTACATGTCCCCAGAGTTCGGCAAGCCGCTGGAACGGTTCGTACCCCTGGGCCGGTTCCGTGCCCTGGAACACGCGCGCCAACTCATGGCATGCCTGTGGGAGATTGGGTAAGGTCTCTTCCAGATCGTCAAGGGATTGCCGCACGAGAACGGAGATGACTTCGGAAGTGACTGCTATAACGCCGATTTCGTCCAGGGTCTTATTCCCCAGCGCGTCCCCCAAGCCGTCCGCGGATACTCCACGGCCGTCGACGCTGATTGCCACGATTGCGCGACCCTCGCTTTGCAGCGTAGCGCTTACTTCCGCCAACGCGGCAATGAGGTCCGCGGGCGGATTCTCGAAGGAGTGTGTTCGCGTCCCATCAATGATGACATCCATGTCTCGGACTCCTCTCAGCGCGGTATCAGGTTTGTAATTGCATCCACCTGTGTGACTCGGGCGGCTTGCGTGTTTTCAGCTTGAATGGCATCGTACACCTCCTGCCGGTGGACCGCCACCGAGCGGGGAGCAACAATGCCAATCTTGACTTGATTCTCTCGCACGTCGAGGACTTTAACGACGATGTCGTCCCCGATCATAATGTTTTCATTTTCTTTACGTGTCAGAACGAGCATTCGCCACCTCTCCCGCCTCCGTGCCGGAGCGCTTTGGCTGCGCAAGTAAATACTGTACGGGGTAGTTGGACCGGTCCAGAATCGTCTGCTTCCCAAGCCGCTGTTTCGGATTGATAAGAATGGGCGCCTTCAGGTTGGTCCGAACCTTCGAGGGGTCCTGCGGCACAACGACCAAGGTGTAGACATTCAATTCGTCCGGAGACGTTACCGCTAACTCGGTCAATTCATCCGGCCGTACCCCCGCCCGGTAGTCCGAAATAATCATCCTGGGGTCCAGCAGTATAAAGGCCAAGTCTCCAGAATCCGTTGACTGGAGCCACGTCAAATGTTCACTTGGTCCGGGCAAGGTGATGTAACGGCGAAACTCTTGAAACCCCAGAATGGGCTGGGTGAAAGTGACAATTGTGGCCGGGTCTACTTGAAGGGTCCCGAAGCGTGTTGTCTTTAGTTCCATGCTCGACGATTCTCAACCCCGCCTAAGTCTTGTCGCTGCCTAAGTATGCCCGAATTCGTGCCATGGCGCAAGCCTCCTGAATACGAGAATTATGCTTGCCAGTTCCCGCGTCATTCCTTCCGAGATGGTGTTTTGCGCCGATTTTTCCGCGACGATTCCATGCGCCTCGTTCCGTGTGGCACTGTGCAAGGATCAGGCAGAAGGGAATACTCGGGTGGGCTTGGGCCATACTGGTAGCAGATAGAGTACTCTTCCCTTTGACACTTGTCCTGCTTGGCTCTCAAGCCATTATCGGGGCAAGGAGTCGATTCAATACGGTTTTCGCAGCGCCCGACCGTCGCCGCGGGCGATTTGCGTAGGCGTTCCGGGTGTAGCAACCTACCTGTGGCAATTACGCTGGTAGGATGCTACACTTACCATCGTTGGCGGTATTCTTCTCAACAACCGAGTTCCTTCGATGCCCGTAAGCACATCGGTTCACATCACCCACTGTCTTCGCTACATCATCACGCTCCGGCCCCAATCCATACTCGACGTGGGGTGCGGATTCGGGCTGTGGGGATTTCTCTGCCGGGAACATCTCGATGTCGCGGAAACGCGTGTGCAACCTCATGAATGGCGCGTACGCATCGACGGCGTCGAGCTCTTTGAGCCTTACATCCAGACGCATCAGCGCGCCCTCTACACGAACATCATCATCGGTGATATCCGCGAGTTGGCGCCTACGCTGGACAACTACGAACTGATTATTGCCGGCGATGTCATTGAGCATTTGCACAAGGATGAAGGCGAGCGTGTCGTGGAGCAATTGTACGAAAAGGCGACGCGCGCCCTTATGGTCAATATTCCGCTGGGCGAAGGATGGGAGCATCCCGAGTGTCACGGGAATCCCGGAGAATTGCACCGCAGCAAGTGGTATCCGGAAGACTTCTATCCGTTTCCAAATATCTATGAGTCGTTTACACTGCCTGTGGGCGCGTACGGCAGTTTCTTTTGCCCGAAAGACGCGGCCCCCGAAGTGCACGTTCAGGGGCTGCTGTTGGCCGCCGACCGGCATAAGCAGGAAGGCGACATCGCCCGCGCGATCCGGTACGCCGACAGGGCGCTCCGGCTCATTCCCACGGATCGTGATGCGTGCGCGTTTCTAGCGGATTTGCACATCGGACAAGCCCGATTCAGCGAGGCCATCGACATCCTGGCTCGTGCGATCGACGGCGACCCTGCATTCCACTTCGCGTATATCGCTTTGGCCAAGCTGCTGAGGGCGTTGGGGCGGCATGGAGAAGCGCAAGCACTCTTGAATCGCCTTCTGCAATGCCAGGACGTTCCCGATTCGTTGCGCGCTGATGCGCAGAACCTGCTGCGCGAATAAGCAGCCGTTGTCACGAAAAAGCGTGAAGAAACGACACGGGGATTCCCAAGAACCACAGCAATAGACCTAGACTCCACGCGGTCACGCGAACCGCGCCGCTGAATGTCCCAAAGGGAAGCCGTATGACTTGAACCAAGGCGCCTATCAGAAGCGCGCCTCCGCAGAACGGCAGAAGAGAAATAGAGAATCCCAGGCAGCACCCCTGGAAATCCCGCACCACGGCACCCGCTATCGGCCCGGTAATTGCCGAGGCCGTTGTTTTCCAGACTCGTTGTGAATGCTCGCTCTTGTCTGCTCCCGCGTCCGCGCCGAGATACGTAAGTACCGTGAATGCCAGCCACATAGCCATGAAGACGTAAACGTGCCGTCGGCCAAAGTTGTTCTCGAAGAATCGCATGAAACACTCCCCCTTCGATGCCGAAAGCCTTCCGGCATCGGCTGCGTGTGGGGTACAATACGCTTCGAAAACCACGCCTGCCAAACAGACGGACAATCGGGGGGATCAGATATGACCAGGCAACTTGGCGGCAGAGCCGTCCTCATCGTGAGTTTCTTGCTAGCTTCAGCAGTAGCTTGGGCGCAGGTCGACGCAGCGCAGCTTCGTTGCGAATACCTTGCCGATCCTGTTGGTATCGACGTGACCAATCCGCGGCTGAGCTGGGTGCTTGAGTCCTCCGTTCGCGCGCAGCGCCAGACGGCCTATCACGTCCTCGTGTCGTCGTCGAGAGAGTTGCTTTCCCGCGAGCAAGGGGATCTCTGGGACAGCGGCAAGGTCGATTCGCCGGAGCAAAACCAAGTTGTATACGCGGGTAATCCGCTTCAATCCCATCAGGTTTGCTACTGGAAAGTCCGAGCGTGGGATAAGGACGGAACTCCTGGCCCGTGGAGCGTGACTGCTCAGTGGGCCATGGGGGTGATGCGTCCCGAGGATTGGACCGCGAAATGGATTACCAGCGCGCTGGACGGTTCGGGGCCGATGCCCATGTTCCGGCGGGAATTCACGATCGACAAGCCCGTCCGGCGTGCGGTGGCCTATGTCTGCGGACTGGGATTCCACGAGTTACACGTCAACGGCCAGCGCATCGGGGACGCCGTCTTCGAACCGGCTTGGACCAACTACAAGAAGACCAGCGTGTACAGCGCCTATGACGTGACTTCGCTCGTATACAAAGGACCGAATGCTGTGGGGGTGATGCTTGGCAACGGCATGTACAACGTCGCTGGCGGGCGCTATGTGAAGTTCAAAGGCAGTTTCGGAGCGCCGATGCTCACCGCGCTTGTCCATGTCGAATATGCCGACGGCACAAGCTCCGAAATTACCAGCGATACGACCTGGACAACCGCGCCGGGACCAATCGTCTTCTCATGCATTTACGGCGGCGAGGATTATGACGCGCGAAACGAAATTCCGGGGTGGGACGAACCGGGTTTCGCGGCGAAGAACTGGGAGTCCGCGAAGACCACTGAAGGCCCCGGTGGGCGCCTCACGTCCGAAGCGGGTCCATCCATCAAAGTGATGGACGTGCGCAAGGCCGTGAGTGTAACGGAACCCAAGCCGGGTGTGTTCGTGTACGATCTTGGCAAGAACACGTCGGGACGTCCGGTGCCTCGTGTGAAAGGGTCTCGCGGAGCAACGGTAAAGATGACGCCCGGCGAGCTCCTCGACGCGGAAGGGTTGGTGTCGCAGCGCAGTTCGGGCGGACCGGTGTGGTTCAGCTACACCTTGAAAGGGAAGGGCGTCGAGGAGTGGGTCCCGCGCTTTTCCTACTACGGGTTTCGCTACGTGCAAGTAGAAGGCGCTGTGCCGGATAGTAAGTCGGCTAAGCTGGCAAAGGGCACACGGGTCATCGAACTCAGCGGCGATTTCACCTATGCGGCCGCGGAGACCGTAGGCGAATTCTCATGCTCGAACGAAACCGTCAATCGTATCCACGAGCTCATCCTCACAGCGGTTCGCAGCAACTTCCAAAGTGTGTTGACCGACTGTCCCCACCGGGAGAAGTTGGGGTGGCTGGAGGTCTCGCATTTGCTTGCGGGCGGCATCATGTACAACTACGATGTCTCCCGGTTCTACGCGAAGGTTTCGCGGGATATGCGCGACGCGCAGCGAGACAATGGGCTTGTCTCGGACATTGCCCCCGAGTACACCGTGTTCAATGGAGGCTTCGTCGATTCGCCGGAGTGGGGGAGCGCCAGCGTCATCAATCCTTGGTACGTGTATGAGACGTACGGCGACCGGCGCATTCTAGAGGCGAACTACGACGTGATGAAGCGGTATGCGGACTATCTCGCCACTACGGCGAAAGACGAGATCGTCTCTCATGGATTGGGCGACTGGTACGATATCGGTCCCAAGGGTCCGGGAGAATCGCAGCTTACGTCGAAAGGGCTGACGGCGACTGCCGTTTACTACCAAGACTTGATCGTCCTCGGGAAAACGGCGACGCTCCTCGGCAAGACCGAAGAAGCTGGGCAGTTCACGGAGCGCGCCGCGCGCGTGCGCGAGGCCTTCATCGCTCAGTTCTACAAGCCTGACGCGCACCAGTTCGATCTTAATAGCCAGACGGCGAATGCGATGCCGCTTGTGTTGGGATTGGTTCCCGACGCGGACCGCCCCGCCGTGCTCGCAAACCTTGTCGAGAACATTCGAGGCGGCGGATACCACGTTACCGCGGGCGATGTCGGGTTCTCTTACCTCGTCCGCGCGCTGACCGAGGGCGGTGAGGGTGAGACGCTATATCACATGGTGGTCCAGGACGACGGTCCCGGTTATGTCGATCAACTTAAGAAAGGCGCCACATCCCTTACCGAAGCGTGGGACGCCAACCCCGCGTCATCCAATAACCACTGCATGCTAGGCCATGCCGAAGAGTGGTTCTATCGTGGTCTGGGCGGAATTCGGCCCGATGAGACTGCTCCAGGTTTTCAGCATTTCATCTTGCGCCCGGATTTCCCGGAAGGTCTCGAATGGGTGAAGGTCCGGCATAATTCCATTCGAGGCCCAATAGTCAGCGAATGGCGCGTCAAGGACGGCATGCTCGCCTGGGAGATTCAGATTCCGCCCAATACCAGTGCGACTGTCTTCGTCCCTGCGTCTGCTCCCGATTCAATTACCGAGAGAGGCATGCCAGTGTCAAAAGTAGAAGGCGTCAAGATCGCGGGAATGGAGGGCAACCGAGTTATGCTTTCCGTGGCTGGCGGAAAGTACCGGCTTGAGACACGCTTGAGAGAGTGAGCAATCGCCACAGGTCTCTCTGGGAAATCGGAAGGATAGGACGCTCCGTTGAGTAGTCTCGGGGAAGGGCGTATTTGGGGAATATGCCGCAAGGCGTGCAGAGGCGCGAGGGGTTTTCGCACTATTCGGATTGACACTTAGCGCCCCCGATGGTAGCATTGGGTCAGGTCTGAACTGTTTCAAAGTCGTGGGGTGTCGGTACAGGCAAGTCGGGACCTGGACTCGACAGCTTGGAAGGCTTGGTGTTACAAATGGTTTATTCGCGTCATGTCTCCGGTATGGATGTCGCTGGAGAGTTGGGTCCTCACTCCGAACACCACTCTCAATCAAATCTGCGTGAAGAATCGAATAACGGTGGCGCTAACCGATGGAGTTGAGTTGCCTTGAGTAGTGTGCGTAATCCGGATCAAGGTGAAGGCGCGTCCGCCCCGCCCGCAGCACTGAAGAGTGTAGTTGACAGAGATTCCTCCGCCAGGAAAGACGGCCCTGTGTCCGTGGAAGACAGCGGAGCACAGGCAACGCTGGACAAGTTGATCGAGCGCGTGCACAGCCTGGAGGCTCGGAATGAAGAGCTTGAAGCGGCTCTCTACAGTGCCCACGAGCGATTCCGCCGCATGAAAGCAAACATTCCGGGATTGGTATATGTCCTCGAACTGCGCCCAGACGGGAGCACTTCCCTTCCTTACATAAGCGAAAACTGCCGTGAGATGTTTGGGCTCGAACCTGATGCGGTGGTCAAAGATGCAAGCGTCATTATGTCCTTGCAGGTGCCGGAAGACGCCGCGCGGATGGAAAAGGCCACGCGTGAGTCAGCCCAAACGTTACGTCCATTTCGACACGAAGGAAGACGCATCGTAGACGGGGAAGTGCGCTGGTACGATTGCTTTTCACGCCCGGAAAAGCTACCCGATGGGAGGATTGTCTGGGACGGAATCATACTCGATATAACGGAGCAAAGGCAGGCGCAGAATGCACTCTTGCTCACGCAGGCGTGTTTCGACAAAGCCGCGATTGGGATTCATCGCGTGGGAAAAGACCTGCGAATCGAAGAGGTGAATGACTGTTTTTGCAGGAGCCTTGGATATTCCCGAGAAGAGTTGCTGCAGATGAAGATCTCGGACATCGACGAAGTGGTTGACGACACGTGGTTGTCCGAACAGGGGAAGGCGTTGCGGGAGAACGGAGTTGTCACGTTCGAGACCACGCATCGCAGAAAGGACGGAACCCGCTTTCCCGTTCAAGTCACTGTGAGCCGGATCGTGCATGAGGGCAAGCGATTCACGTATTCGTTTTCGCTCGACATCACGGAGCGCAAGCAAGCGGAAGAAGCGCTTCTCGCAAGCGAGGCCAAGTATCGCCAATTGCACGAAACCATGATTGACGCTTTTGCCTGCGTCGATATGGAGGGCACGATTGTCGATGCCAACAAAGCTTTCTGTGAATTGGTGGGATACACGGAGGAAGAGCTCAGGCGTCTTTCTTATGTGGATATCACACCGGAGATGTGGCGTGAACGTGAAGCCGAAATCCTCCAAACTCAGACCATTAAGCTTGGCCATTCCGAAGTCTACGAAAAGGAGTACCGGCGAAAAGACGGCATGATCGTGCCCGTAGAACTACGGGTATTTCTGACACGAGATGCGGCGGGACTGCCTTCGGGCATGTGGGCGATCGTGCGCGACATCTCGGAACGCAAACGAGTCGAGCAGGCGCTTCGGCTGACTCAATTCTGTTTCGAGAAGGCGGCAATCGGAATATGCCGTGTGGAGCGCGACCGGAACTTCATTGAAGTCAACGAGGAGTTCTGCCGCATGGTGGGGTATTCTCGCGAAGATCTGCTGAAAATGCAGATATCGGACGTGTGCGAGGAAGTTACCGCGGAATGGATGGAAGCCCACCGCAATGCTCTGAGCAAGACTGGCGTGAGGCGATTCGAAGTCACCTTCAAACGCAGAGATGGCGAGCGCTTTCCCATGGCCGTCACGACATGCCGGATCGTGTACGAGGGTAAGGAGTATGTCTACTCGTTTAACGTGGATATCTCGGAGCGCAAGCGAATCGAGCGAGACCTGATGCTGAAGCGCGACGCCATGGAGAATAGCCTGAACGGGTTTGCCATCCTTGACGAGCAGCTTCGCTTCATCTACGCAAACGCGGCGTATCTGCGAATGTGGGGATACGATTCGCAGGATGAACTCTTGGGAAAGTCCCCGGCCTCGCACTGCGTCGATCCGGAGTTTCCCAACCGCGTCGGTTTAGAAATACACCGGCAGGGAGAGTGCACTTTGGAGTTTGTGGCCAAGCGCAAGGATGGATCGACATTCGACGCATTGATTGCGGCGCGCCATTCGCTGGACGTCGAGGGAGCGCCTGTCTATGTCGTGAGCCTGTTGGATATTTCCGAGCGTAAACGCGCGGAAGAGGCGCTTCGACAAAGCGAGGAACGGCTGCTTCTGGCTTTGGCAGCGGCCAATCAAGCATTTTACGATCTGAATGTTAAGACCGGCTTGGCGGAGGTCAGTCCCGAGTATGCCATTGCGCTCGGGTATTCGCCGGACGATTTCGAGATCGACATGCAGAAGTTGGTGAGTTGGCTGCACCCGGAGGATAAGGAACGCACGGTCGAGGTATACCGGGAGTGTGTCCGGGGTGCGATGACCGAGT
>JBAZRU010000267.1:0-8611 GCA_041662805.1 Candidatus Hydrogenedentales bacterium
AGAAGGGACGGGTGATACGTGAAGTCGTTGGAGAAGCTGAAATACTTCATGTGTAGTCCGTGGGCGTACGCGATTAGTTCCTTGACATCTTCCCGATTCTTGCGATTGAGCGTGGCCTCTGGCTCCGAGTCCCACGGAATGAGGTCCAGCAGGTTGGGGCCGGAAACCCAATTCATTCCTTGACGCAGAGACCAATGCATCTGTTCCTTCGTGCTTCCGCCCTGTCCGCGGCGTCCCCATGCCGCACCGAAACGCACTTTCATCGCGGGCTTGCGTGTCACGTCAAGATCGGGAATCCGCCGGTATACGCGAAGCCGATCCAATATCCAGTAGAGTCCGTACGCATCGCCAATGACGGATCCGCCCGCGACAACAAGCGTCCGCGTCTCGCCGGTGCGCAGCGTCTTGATCTGGTATCCCTCGGGGTCTTCCATCGGGTCAAGAGTGAGCGAACCATCGGCCAGGAGTCGCGCTGTTTCCTCGTTGCGCGTCCCATCGCCCACGAGAATGGAGTTTGCGGCAGCGGAATCGGCCTTCACGTCAAGGGTTAGTCCCAGTTGCTTGCCTGCCTCCACCAAGTCACCGGTCGCGAGGCGGATCGCTTCTTCCGATTGGAGCGATGGGCCCACGCGTATGCGCCACGTCTCGGAAGACTGGGCGTATACCCCAATTGGTGAAAGCGTAAGCAGAGACAGAACAAGCGCTTGGAGCAAATGCGCATGGCGAAAGTAGAACATTTCAAACCCCCTCGAACTAAGTGACCGTGCAACAACAGGACGGATTATGGGTATCCACGTCGTCACAATACCTGAATTACTGTTCACATCGCATTCGAACGCGCACTTTGCCGCCAAGAAACGCTTTCCATCTCGCGCGGTATAATGGTCGCGTGGGCGAAGCAGGCGGAAGGATACGCTATGCCTGGCATGCCCATTGATACTGTTTCGTTTGCTGCAAGGGTACTCGCCGTATTTGGCGGGCAGAGGTGTGTTCAGCCAGCTAATGCCTGATCAACAGTGGAGGATCCATTCATGTTGTTGCGCGCAAAGACGTTTGTGAAGACCACGCTCGCTATTCTCTTCGTTTTTGGAGTGACGCTCTTGGCGACGGGTTGCCCTATCGTGGTGCCGATTGAACGCTAGACCGCGTTTATATTCAGGCCTTGTGGGATAACCGTGAGGAAATGGAAAGCGCTGCCGGTTCCAGCGAATGCGGCAGCGCTCTCTTGTCTCGAATGAAGACGCTAGGCTCGTACGGCGCAGGGGAGCAGCACGGGGTAGTCGGTGTAGCCCACGGGTCCGCTTCCGTAGAAGGTTGTTGGCACGGGGTCGTTGAGCAACGAATCGAGTTTGAAGCGGTACACCAGGTCGGGATTCGCGATGAACTGTTTCCCGAACGCGACCGCATCCGCTTCGCCTGCACCAATAACCTCTTCCGCGCTTGCCCTTGTGAAACCCTCGTTGACGATATACGCGCCGCCAAAGACTGCTTTGAGTTCAGGGCCAAGGCTGTCTTCTCTGCGCGCCTCGCGTGCGCACAGGAAAGCTAAACGGCGCTTGCCCAGCTCGTGCGCCACGTAGGTAAACGTCGCCTTGGGGTTGGAGTCGCCCATTGAGTGGGCATCGCCGCGCGGAGCGATGTGCATGCCCACGCGGCCCGGTCCCCATACCGACACGACGGCATCGGCCACTTCGAGCATGAGGCGTGCGCGATTCTCAATGGGGCCGCCGTATTCGTCGGTGCGGTGATTCGTGGTGTCTTGCAGAAACTGATCGAGCAGATAGCCGTTGGCCCCGTGAATCTCCACGCCGTCGAACCCGGCGGCCTTGGCATTTTCCGCTCCTTTGCGATATGCCTCGACGATGGCGGGGATCTCGCTCAATTCCAGCGCGCGCGGCGTGACAAAAGGCTTCTCTGGACGGATGAGGCTGACGTGTCCCGAAGCAGCGATGGCACTCGGCGCGACGGGCAACTCGCCGTTGAGGTAGATGGGATCGGAGATGCGGCCCACGTGCCAGAGCTGAAGCAGGATGCGCCCGCCCTTGTCGTGGACGGCTTTGGTGATGAGCTTCCACCCCTCGACTTGCTCCTGCGACCAGATGCCGGGGGTGTTGGGATATCCAACGCCCATCGGCGCAACAGAAGTCGCTTCGCTGATGATAAGTCCGGCGCTCGCGCGCTGCGCGTAGTATTCCGCCATCAGCGCATTCGGCACGCGGCCCTCGCTAGCACGGCACCGGGTCAGCGGGGCCATGACGATGCGGTTTGGGAGATGAAGTTCGCCAAGTTGGACCGGGTCAAACAGAATGGACATAGTAAGCTCCTCAATAGCGTTTGTGTTCAAAATCGAGAGGACACGTCAGAGTTCGCTCTTCATATAGGAGAGGAACTCCTTAATCGTCTTCTCGTTGCGTTTGTAGAAGATCCACTGGCCAACGCGCGTCGCGACGACAAGACCGGCGCGTTGCAGCGTGGCAAGGTGCGTCGAGACCGTGGACTGGCATAAGTCGGACCGCTCGAAGATTTTGCCCATGCACACGCCGTCCTTGAGGGAATGCGTCTGCGCGGCAAAGTGCTTCTCCGGATCCTTGAGCCACGCGAGGATCTCGCGCCGCGCGGGATTGGAAAGCGCTTTGATGATTTCGTCGAAGTTCATGCCTGCCTCGATCCCAAGTCCCCGCAACAGCTTGCGGGCCATGTATTTCATTATATCGATAAGTCTCGAAATATCGATATATTTCCCGTAACACGCGTGGGCGGCGGCTTATTTCCGCCGGGACCCCTAGCACTTGTCTGCGTTTGCGCTTCGTGGATCGCCTGTCCATACTGAAGCCTCGCAATGCGGATAGTGCGCGGAACCGATGGGGATCCCAATGAAAAGTTCAATTCTTGCAGTCCTGATCTTAGCATGTGCACCGAGCCTTGCCGCCGATGAAGCGCCCGCGCCCATGGCCGTGCTTCAGCAACAATTCGCCGACCCCCCGGTGGACTGCTGGCCGCGAACCCGTTGGTGGTGGATGGGAAACGCGATGACGAACGACGACATCGCGTGGCAGTTGCAGCAGATGAAAGACCACGGCATTGGCGGCGTCGAGCAAATCACGATGCAAGACGTTTACGAGCGCGGAAACAACGCCTATCTTTCGCCGGAGTATCTCGAACAGATCAAGTACACGGTTGCCGTTGCGAAGTCGCTGAACATGAGCGTGTCGTTTAATTTCGGCGGGCCAGGCTGGGTTTTCGGCGGCGATTGGATTCCCGTCGAGGATCAAAATCAGTGCCTCATTTCCAGCGCGGTGGAAGTGGAGGGACCACAGGCCTTTGCCGGTCCACTCTCGCTCGATGCTACGATCAATCCGCTCGATGTCCCGCGTTCGGTTCGTAGCGTTGGCACGGAGGATCGCCTGCTGGCCGTCGTGGCTGGCAAGGTCGCCGGCGGCAAGCTGCTTGCCTCCTCACTCGTCGATATCACGCAGTTGGCGTCCGGCCGTGAGGTCCGGTGGCAAGTCCCGGAAGGGCGTTGGCGCATCATGGCATTCTGGCTTACGCGCGTGGACGAGGGCGTTGTGGATCACCTCAACAAGGGCGCGATGGAGCGCTATTTCGACCACGTGGGCAAGTTCTATGAGCAGGCCGTCGGCGATGCCTTTGGCACTACGGTGGAGTCCTTTTTTTCCGACAGCTTCGAAGTCCCCATTCACCGAAATGCACTCTACTGGAACTCGCAGCTCTTGCCCCGTTTCGGCGAACTGATGGGGTACGAGTTGACGCCGTATCTACCCGCGATCTGGTGGGACGTGGACGATATCTCCCCTAAGATTCGTTACGACGTAAATGCGTTTCTCGACCGTGCCGGATTTGAGGCCTTCTTCGAACCGTTTCTTACGTGGTGCAAACAGCACGGGGTGAAGGGGCGTATCCAACCATATGGTTTTCCCACCGATATTCTCGAAGGCGCGGGGCGCGCTGACGTCCCGGAGATGGAGATTACCGCGGGCGAGAAGGACTCCGTGCCGTGGTTCGACACGCGCGTAGGCCCGCGTGCATATGTCGCATCCGGTGCGCACCTCTACGGCCGCAATATCGTTAGCGTCGAGGCCTACACGTACCTGCACTGGGAACTCTATCGCGAGACGCTGGAAGAACTGAAGATCGCAGGCGACGTCTTTCTGCAATCGGGCGCTAACCTCTTCTACAACTCCGGCTACCTCGGAACGCCGGAACGCAGCTTCGCGCCATCGCGTGACTTCAATGCGGCAATACACGTGGACCACACGAACATCTGGTGGCCGCACTACCCGTTGCTGAGCCGCTATGTGGCGCGAAGCTGCCATATGCTGCGCGAAGGACATCCCGTCGCGGACATCGCCGTGTATTCGCCGCTTGCCAACCAGTGGACGCAGAACTGCCTCAACGCGCGCCGTTGGACGCGTGACTTCGACTGGGGAGAAGCCGGCGGATTGCTGTGGGCGAATGGGTACAGTTTCGATCTCCTGAACGACGACGTGCTTCAGAACCGGGCGCAATTCGATGCACAGGAATTGCGTATCGACGCGAATCGATACCGGCTGTTGATACTTCCCAACATTCGAGCGCTGCCGCTGAAGACATTGGAACGTATCCGTGAGTACGTCTCCCAAGGCGGCATCGTACTGGCACTGGAGCGCATTCCCGAGCTGTCAACGGGGTTCCGCGATTGGCAGAGCCAAGACGCGCGCGTCAGGGAGATTACAGCGGAGTTGTTTGCCGCGGCCGGCGGCGCGAAGGACGCGCACGCGTTCGGGAAGGGGATCACCTATCAGATACGCGACGTGATCGACCGCACCGACCCCTTGGACAAGCGGAGCAGTATCTTCGATCCCTTTGTGAATACGATTCGCCGGCACGTAACACCCGACGTGGCCATCGACTACGTGCGCGAAAATCTGCGCGAGAACACGGGGCTGCTGTTCAATCATCGCGCCGGCGAAGGCCGGGACATCTACTTCCTTGCCAACGTGCAAGACCGGGAACTCAGGATGCCGATTGCCTTCCACGCGACGGGGTCTGTGCCTTATGTGTGGAATCCCTGCGATGGCAGCGTCCGCCGTGTATGGGTGTATGAATCGGACGACGGCGTCACGAAGATGCCCATTCGACTCGGGGCGTATGAGTCCACCTTCATTGTATTCGAGCCAGGCAAGAACGAATCGCATGCGACGTACACAAGCTTCGATGCTGTGGACAGCATGGTCGACAGCACAGTTGAAGCATGGACCACGCAGAATGGTGTCCATGAGATTCAGCTTGCGGGAGAGTCAACTCCCCGCAGCATAGCTGTCGACGGTGTCCCCGCGCCGTTGGGAATCGAAGGGGCATGGTCAATGACGCTGGAAGCACCGGGGTTCACGCGTGTAGAGCGGGAAGTCACGCGCCTGGGGTCCTGGACGGAGCAAGCAGATACAGAGCACTTCAGCGGGACGGGCGAGTATGCGATTCGCTTCATGCTGCCTGAAGCGTATGCAAGCAAGGACGTGCGTCTGTGGCTGGACTTGGGACGCGTCGGCAACGTGGCGGAGGTTGTGGTGAACGGCACAACCGTTGGCGCGAGTTGGTATCGATCGCAACGGCTCGACGTGACCGGAGCCGTGCGCGCAGGCGATAATGAGTTGATCGTACGCGTGACAAACACGCTCATCAACCAAATAACCGGGCTTGACCGTATGCCGCCGGTGCCGGATGATCTCGTGGCGCGCCTTGGACAGGGCCTGCACGACGCGGAGCCGTCCATACTCAAACTAATGGAGTTCGAGCCGTTGCCTGCCTCGGGCCTAATGGGGCCGGTGCGGCTTGTGCCGGAAAAGCGCGTGCGCGTGCTTGATGCCGGTCTTGATACGACACCTAATAAACCGTAGTGATATGCAGTGAGCGAATTCGACGGAATTTTGCTGGGAGCGGAACAACACAATGAGAGATTTTAACATTGAGGCGGCCACGTGGGATGCGAATCCCCGGCAGGTGAGACTGTCCAGCGAGGTTGCCGATGCGATCCTCGACACGGTCAAGGTAACTTCGGACACGGACGTGATGGACTTCGGTTGTGGCACAGGCTTGATCGCCGTGAACCTGCAATCGCGTGTCCGTTCGGTGACGTGCGTCGACAACGCGCCCGGCATGTTGGAAGTCCTGGAGGCCAAGATTCGAAATCACGGGATTGAGAATGTAAAGACGCTCTGCGCGGACGTCTCCGCCGGCGGCCGGCTTGAAGGCCGCTACGACCTGATTGTGAGCAGCATGGCGCTTCATCACATTGAAGATGTCGACGGTTTGCTCGTGCAATTTGCCGGAGTTTTGTCCGAAGGCGGGCACATCTGTATCGCCGACCTCGACCTCGAAGGCGGAAGGTTTCACACGGACAGTTCTGGTGTCTATCATAACGGCTTCGACCGCGCAGCTTTGGGCAGTGCATTCGAGCGGGCCGGATTTGAGGATGTGTGCGTACGCACGGCCGCAACGGTCGAGAAACCGGATGCGGACGGTACCCTGAGAGAATATGCGGTGTTCTTGATCAGCGCGCGTAAGAAGATCTGAACGAGGGGGATATACGATGACGGACCAAATTACGAGACGGACCTTTGTGAAGACAGGCGCAGCCGTGGCGGCAGGCATGGCCGCATCGCTTGCGTCGCCGCGCGCACATGGCGCGAACGAACGCATACGGCTCGGCATCGTCGGCGTGGGCAACCGCGGCGGCCAACTCATCAAGATGACGCAGCCCAACGAAGACATCGAGATTGTCGCGATTTGCGACGTGTATCAGCCGCATCTCGACAAGTGGAAAGCGGAACTCGGCGGGAACGTGGCGACGTATCGCGACTTCCGAAAGATGATCGAAAGCCCGGACATTGATGCGGTGATGGTGGCGACGCCGGAGCATTGGCACGCGATTATCACGATCCAGGCGTGCAAAGCGGGCAAAGACGTCTACGTCGAGAAGCCCTTGTGCTACACGATTCACGAAGGCCGCCGCATGATCGAAGTCGCGAATGAGACGAAGCGCGTGGTCCAAGTCGGCCTCCAGCGCCGGTCGTCCCCTTTGTTTGCGGAACTCCGCGATCAAGTCCAGGCAAACAAGTTCGGCAAGATCACGATGATGCGCGCCTACCGCCTAACCAACATGTTCCCGAAGGGACTTGGTCAATCCCCGGACAGCGATCCGCCCGTGGACCTCGATTGGGATATGTGGCTCGGGCCGAAGCCGATGCGTCCCTACAATCCCGACATCGCGCCGTACAAGTTCCGGTGGTGGAAAGAGTATTCGTCGCAGCTTGGCAACTGGGGCGTCCACTACTTCGATTTGCTCCGCTGGATCACCGGCGACGACGCCCCTTCGGCGGCTGTGGCGCTGGGTGGCATCTATGCCGTCGACGACAATCGCACCATCCCCGACACGATGCAGGCCGTATACGAGTTCAAGTCGGGGCGCCTCATGCTGTTCGGCCAATACGAGGCTAGCGGCACGCCCATGTTCCCATTCGGCGAATCGGAGATGCGCGGCACGGAAGGCACGCTCTACATTGCTGACGGCGGCTACAAAGTTGTCGGCGAGACGCCAGGGCAATTCCAGGACGCAGGCCCAAGAGCGAAGGACGAGGACATCAAGAAGCCCGAAGGCGACGTGACGAAACTGCACATCCGCAATTTCTTGGACTGCATCAAGTCACGCGCCGTTCCCAATTGCCCGCTCGAAGAGGGGCATCGTTCTACGATCTTCTCGCACCTCGGCAACATTGCACTCGCCACCAAGACGAAACTGGACTGGGACGCCGAAGCGGAGAAGTTCATCAACAACGATGCCGCCAACGCGCTGTTGCACTACGAATACCGGAGCCCGTGGGAATTGGGGTGAGCGTGGACGTGGTGGACTCTATGGAGACTATGGACGCGGTCTTTATCGAATCTGCCAAGGCACGGCTGTAGCGCACTCGGAGACGCGATAGACTTCCTGTCCGGCATACAGGATCAGTCCCGGCTGCACACGGTCTCCGTAGGTGTCGGCGAATGCGCGTATGCCGCTCGTATCGTGGCCGGTAAGGTTCGATTTGCACTTAATCTCGATGGGGTAGAGTTTGCCGTCCCGCTCGAAAACCAGATCCACCTCCGCCCCCGCGGACGTGCGCCAGTGCCATGCCAAGGGCGGCATTGCGATGACTTCCGCGAGATTGAGCAACGTGTTCGTAAGCATGGTCTCGAACATCGTGCCCAACAACCGACTGGCAGCCAACGCGTCCGGGCTTGAAATGCGCTGCAGCCAACAAGCAAGCCCGCTGTCGCCAACGTACCCCTTGCGCTTGCTCGACACCCGTTTGATGGCGTTCCCGCTGTATGCGGGGATTTCGCGCCACTGATAGCACGCGCCCAGCATATCTAGCCAATGACGCGCAGTTTTCGGCGTAACACCGATTTCGCGCCCCAACTGGGCCGCGTTGATTTCCTGCCCCGTGAGTGCGCCGGCGAGACCGATGAAGCGCGTGAACTCCATCACGTCGCGTATCTCCCCTTGGAGCCGGATGTCGCGCTCGATGTAGGTTGAAACGTAGGAACTGAAATAATCGGGGATCAGTTGGTCGGG
>JBAZRU010000268.1:0-8581 GCA_041662805.1 Candidatus Hydrogenedentales bacterium
GTTCAACAAGATGATCGACGGAATCCAGGGATCAGCGAAGGGTGAATAAATGGCGAAGAAGAAGCAACCCGTCCGGATAACCGTCGAGACGCTCACGCACGATGAGGCGACGCGTAAGAACATCCCCACTGCCGAGCATCAGTCGGTGATGCACGACACTGAGAAAAGCGCGGTCCGCATCGCCTACGAGCGGCGCAACCGCGACCTTGACCCGCAGCTGGTCTGGCGTGGTAAGGACGAGAAGGACTGGTCCGATCTGGTGGTTCACGCTCCGCCGCTCTACATCCAGGAGAAAGTGCACCCGAAGGTGCTGATCGACGACCTGCTGCGCCGCAGCAAGGCGGACGAGAAAGGCGCGGCGCCCCAGTTCGATCTCTTCGCAGACTTCAACGGACTTCCTAGCGAGAGCGCCAAGACCGAGTTCTACCAGCACGATGCGCACTGGGCCAACCGGATGATCCTCGGCGACAGTCTGCAGGTGATGGCGTCGCTGGCCGAGCGCGAGGGGCTGCGCGGCAAGGTGCAATGCATCTATTTCGACCCGCCCTACGGAATCAAGTTCAATTCCAACTTTCAGTGGTCCACGACAAGCCGCGATGTGAAGGACGGCAACACCGACCACATCACCCGCGAGCCGGAGCAGGTCAAGGCGTTCCGCGATACATGGCGCGACGGGATTCATTCGTACCTGACTTACCTGCGCGACCGGTTGACCGTAGCGCGTGATCTGCTAACCGATTCAGGTTCTATTTTCGTGCAAATCAGCGATGAAAATGTTCATCGAGTAAGAGCAGTCATGGATGAAGTTTTCGGCGATAACAGCTTTATTTCTTTGATCCTGTTCCGAAAGACAGGTGGCCTTACTGGAAATTTTATTCCATCAATTGGAGACTACTTGCTTTGGTATGCGAAGAATAAGGACACGGTTAAGTTTCGGCGTTCATTTAAAAGAAAGAAACCCGGTGATCCAGGTGCTACCCAATATCGGTATGAACTCATAGGCGATAGCACACTTCGGGAGGTTGGTGACCTAACTGAAGCGGCCAAACTTGGAATTGATCTGTGTGCCCATGCTGATCTCGCATCTCAAGGAAACGCGGTGTATGAATTTAAATATAATGGACGCGCTTTTAAAGGAGGTTTTAAACCAAGCCCGTCGAATATAAACAGATTGGCTTGTGCGGGGAGACTGTATCCATCTGGCAATACTTTACGTTATATACGAAAGCTGTCTGACTTTAGTGTATTTGAGACAAATCATCTGTGGGAGGATGTTGGCATTAGTGGGTTTGCCGATCCAAAACTTTATGTGGTTCAAACAACACCGCTAGTTATAGAGCGATGCATCTTGATGACAACCGATCCTGGCGATCTCGTACTCGATCCAACCTGTGGTTCCGGCACGACGACCTACGTTGCAGAGCAATGGGGGCGTCGCTGGATCACGATTGACACCTCACGGGTCGCGCTGGCTTTGGCTCGTGCCCGGATCATGGGTGCCCGCTATACCTATTACCTACTGGCTGACTCACCGGAAGGGCAGAAGAAAGAAGGCGAGGTCACCCGCACGGCGCCTTCGAGTCAACCCACCCGTGGCGACATCCGACAGGGGTTCGTGTACGAACAGGTGCCGCATATCACGCTTAAGTCCATCGCCAACAACGCTGAAATTGACGTCATCTGGGAGAAGTTCCAGGGGAATTTGGAGTCTCTTCGCACTCAGTTGAATCTGGCATTGAGCAAGAAATGGGAGGAATGGGAGATCCCCCGCGACGCCGAGACGAAGTGGCCCGCGGAGGCGAAGAAATTCCACACGGAATGGTTGGCGCAGCGCATCGCGCGACAGCAAGAGATCGACGCCTCCATCGCCGCTAAGGCCGAGTTCGAGTTCCTGTACGACAAGCCGTACGATGACAAGAAGAAGGTGCGGGTGGCTGGGCCTTTCACGGTGGAAAGTTTGTCGCCGCACCGCGTGCTATCAGTGGGCGCCGATGACGAGTTGATCGACCCGGCAGCGGAACCGGTCGAGGTTGATGAGCAGCAGCAGGACTTTGTCCGGACGATCCTGGAAAATCTGAAGGTGGCAGGGGTGCAGCAGGCGCACAAGGACGACAAGATCACTTTTACGTCGCTCGCCTCCTGGCCGGGCGATCTTATTTGTGCCGATGGGCGCTACTTCAAAGATGGCGACAGTCCGGCTACCGAGACGCGCGCCGCGATCTTCATCGGTCCCGAGTTTGGCACCGTCTCGCGCCCTGATCTGGTTTCCGCCGCACGCGAAGCCGGCGATGCCGGTTTCGACGTGCTCATCGCTTGCGCATTTAATTACGACGCGCACTCATCCGAGTTCGACAAACTTGGCCGCATCCCGGTACTCAAGGCACGCATGAACGCCGACCTACACATGGCCGACGACCTCAAAAACACCGGCAAGGGCAACCTCTTCGTTATCTTCGGCGAGCCTGACATCGGCATTCTCGACGCAGAGGGCGGGCAGATTCGTGTCAAGGTCAACGGAGTCGATGTGTTCGACCCGACCACCGGCGAAGTGCGCAGCGACGGCGCCGAGGGGATCGCCTGCTGGTTCATCGACACCGACTACAACGAGGAAAGTTTCTTCGTCCGCCACGCCTACTTCCTCGGCGCGAACGATCCGTACAAGGCGCTGAAGACGACACTGAAAGCCGAGGTCAACGAAGACGCCTGGGCAACGCTGAACAGCGACATCTCCCGTCCTTTCGACAAACCCAAGACCGGTCGCATCGCGGTCAAGGTTATCAACCACCTCGGTGACGAAGTGATGAAGGTGTTTCGGGTATTGTGATGGAGTAACGAGTTGAATCAATGGCGAGTTTAGTGGAGCCCTCCTATGTTCCTCGCTGAATTACGGATCGAGAATTTCAGAATGTTTGGAGAGGGCGAGCAGGCCCTCGTAGTTCCTTTCCAGCCTGGCCTAACGGCTCTTGTGGGCGAAAATGACGGCGGCAAGACTTCCGTTATTGATGCCATTCGTCTTGCTCTTGGAACTCGTGACCAAGAATTTATGAGGATCGAAGATAACGACTTCCATCAACCTTCGGATGGTTCAGCGCTCCGCACAGAGATTAGGATACGTTGCAAGTTTGAGGACCTTGCTCGACAGGATATCGCGGCCTTCGTCGAGTATCTTACCTACGAAGACAAAGATACCGTCAAACTTCCGGTTCTATATCTGACATGGAAAGCTACTGTTGCAGCGAAGGCGCGCGGTCAGAGGCGATTTACATCCGTGGAAGTGAAGTCGGGGCAGGCCGGTGACGGCCCTCAATTTGATAGTGAGGCAAGAATCCTTCTTGGCACCACCTATTTGCGACCTTTGCGTGATGCCGAGCGTGCCCTATCGGCCGGTCGTGGATCGCGTCTCTCGCAGATTTTGCAGCATACAAAGGAGGTAACGGATCACGGAAAGGACTACGATCCTCAAGCGCCTCCCACAGATCTAAGCGCCTTAAGCGTGCAGGGTATCGGCGATCTTGCGGACGCACTTCTCAGTAAACATCAAGGCGTCCAACTCGCACAGAGTCGACTCAACAATGATTATCTGGAGAAACTTTCCTTCTCACAGGATCAACTGCAGGGCGCTATCTCCGTTGGTGGTTCAAAAGGAGATAAGGTTATTCGCCTCCGCCAGTTGCTCGAAAAGCTGGACCTCGAACTGCGTGACGGGGGCATTCGCGAGCCTCCACCGGGCCGTGGCCTCGGATCTAACAACCTCCTATTTATGGCGTGCGAACTGTTGCTGTTGGGCTCCGAAGATGATGGAGTCCCAATGTTGCTGATCGAGGAGCCGGAGGCACATTTACATCCGCAGCGTCAGCTTCGTCTCATGCAATTTCTTCAACAGAAGGCGAGCGAACCAAGGGCGGATGGACAGAATATGCAGACCATCGTCACCACACACAGCCCGAACCTCGCGTCTGCGATTGATCTCGAGAATATAGTGCTCTTGCACCAGGGCAGGGCTTTCCCTATGGAGTCTGGCTGTACACGCCTTGCTCAGTCAGACTACGGGTTCCTAAACCGGTTTCTCGACGTTACAAAGGCAAACATATTCTTTGCCCGTGGGTTGCTGATTGTTGAGGGTGATGCCGAGAATATCCTTCTACCGACGCTGGCCCGTCTGATCGGACGCGACCTCACTGAGAATGGTGTATCAATCATCAATGTCGGCGGCACAGGCTTGCGTCGCTTTGCCCGCATCTACCAACGCAGATACCCAGACAAAGACGGAATAATCAACGTCCCTATTGCGTGTTTAGCGGATGCTGATGTGATGGCGAACTGTGCTCCAGAGATCATCGGAATGGTCAAAGTTGGAGAAGAATGGCCTCCTAAAAATAAACGCCGCTGGCGCGCAAAAGCGGATTTTACCGCGGAAGAACTTGAGAGACACCGTCAGAACATTCATGCCAAGGCGTCCGGTCAACGCGTGGAGACATTCGTGGCTGATGAGTGGACCCTTGAATATGATTTGTCATACTGCGGTCTCGCGCGAGAGGTTTGGATCGCTGCTCATTTGGCGAAGGCCGACGATGCGATCAACGCTGGAAAGACTTCCAGAATGGCTGTCGCGTGCAATGCTTTGCGCTCTTTCGCCGACTTAGCTGCGGAGCCACAGTCCCGGGAGGAAGTGTCGTCACGCATTTATGCGGAATTTGCGGCAAACTCCGCTGTATCCAAACCAACGGCTGCCCAGTACCTCGCGTGTGTACTTGAAGCACGCCTAAGGAAAGGACGTCTTACGCCCGCAACGCTCCGTGAAGCGTTGCCCCCATATATTGTTTGTGCGATCGATTATGTAACCCGTCCGAAGGATTCTGTGGATAAGGCGGGCGCCGCCAAGGAGGATGGGGCGACTCGTGAGTAAGCGACCTCCATCTGAATTCCCTTCCGTAACTGAAGAGGATGTAGCTTGGGTGTGCAAGATACTAACACTGCCGAGAAATGCCTTTGCTGGTGCTGATGGAACAAACCCGCGGCTGGAGATCCTCAAATCAAACGTAACTCTGGATATCGAGGCTTGCCCAGGCAGCGGAAAAACAACTTTGCTTGTCGCAAAGCTCGCCATTCTGGCGCGCAACTGGACTGCCCGTCGTAGGGGCATCTGTGTCCTGTCGCACACCAACGTCGCACGCCGCGAGATTGAAAAGCGTCTCGGCAATACCGCGGAAGGGAAGCGTCTACTGGCCTATCCTCACTTTGTTGGAACGATTCATGCCTTCGTAAACACGTACCTGGCTTTGCCTTGGCTTCGTTCTAAGCATTTCCCAATTAGGATGATTGACAATGAGGTGTGCCAGGTCCGCCGCTGGAATAAGCTGCCTGTAGGCATTCGAAGAGCCTTGGAGACCAACGGACACGATCACGCGCTCCTCCAAGTCGCGGCTGTCGATTTCAGCGTTGGCGGTGTGCGCTGGGGCAAAGGCGGCATACTTGGGAATACCACTCCGACCTATCAGGCCATTCAAACCGCATGCAAGACAGTATCTGAAGAAGGGTTCTTCTGCCACGACGAGATGTTTCTTTGGGCGAATGAGCTTCTCGATAATGATCGAGAGATTCGAGAACCTCTCAGGGAGCGTTTCCCGATGCTCTTCATTGATGAAGTGCAAGACAACAGCGAGATACAGTCTGCGCTGCTTTTCAGGCTCTTTACTGAAGGGGACAAGCCCGTCCTTCGCCAACGCTTTGGCGACGCCAATCAGGCCATTTACCAGTATTCTGCCCAAACAGAGGGTGCCACAACTGATCAATTTCCTGATGCCGCTATCTGCAAGGATATACCGAGTAGTTATCGTTTCGGTCAGGAGATTGGAAACCTCGCCAATCCGCTGGCTCTCCAACCTCAAGAGCTTGTAGGTCACGGCCCTCGCCAGGATATCATCGCCTCCGATACGACAGGAAAACACGCCATCTTCATTTTTAACGATCAAACGGTGAAGCACGTTATTAACAATTACGCCCAATACCTTCTGGAATTGTTTACAGATCTGGAGTTGCGGGCAGGTACGTTTACAGCCGTTGGCAGCATCCACCGAACGGGACAAGATGATAAACTTCCTCGTTCCATCGGTCACTATTGGCCTGAATACGACTACGAATTAACTTCTGCGGATCCGAAACCCAAGACATTTCGTCAGTATGTAATGGCCGGGCGGAAACAAGCGCTCGGGGGGGGGGAGACGCATTACATCGTAGAAAAGATTGCGGATGGTATTTTGCGCTTAGTAAGCATCTCGAACCCACTGGCTGACGTGGACAATAGAAAGCGAAAGCACCGATATGTTCTTGAGTTACTGGCCGAAAAGGCAGAATCCAGAGCGAGCTATCTTGATTTGGTGACGACACTCGCCCTTGAAGATCGCGACCCTACCGCCGATGAGTGGAGTGGAAAATGGTTGGACGCCATCTGTCGTATTGCCGAAGCGATTGGAGGGACACCGGTAGGCTCTGATGAAGTCAAAGCTTTTCTGGAATGGCAAACTTTGGAAACTGAGGATCAGCCGACGCATCAGTCACGACAACGCGACAACATATTTCGATATCCTGCCGCAAATCCGAGATTACAAGTCCGCGTGGGGTCAATCCACTCAGTCAAGGGTGAAACGCACACCGCGACCCTGGTTATGGAAACCTATTTCCGCGGGCACCATCTTGCGAGCATCAAACCTTGGCTCTTGGCCAAAAAGATCGGAAGAGGTAAGGAACGCGTCACCAATATCTCTCGCCTTAAGCAACACTACGTTGCCATGACGCGGCCGAGTCACCTCTTGTGCCTCGCCATGAGAGAGGACGCGTTCACCGCTGAAGAGCTGGCCCAACTTAAGGACATTTCATGGCGTGTCGCCCGTGTTACCGACGGGGCTCCGGTATGGCTTTAGGTCCACTGACCGGAGGGCTTCATGCTGAAAGTGACGAAGAGAAGGCCTCATGATGGAATTCCGTATTGCCGATACCTTCACTGACAGCCTTACCCGGTTGACTGGGGAGGAGCAGAAAGCCGCGAAGACCACGGCGTTCGATCTCCAACTCAACCCGGCCAATCCCGGGATGAGTTTCCACAAGCTCGACAAGGCAAGGGACAAGAATTTCTCTTCGGTGCGCGTTGGCAGCGACCTACGGATGATCGTCCATAAAACCGATTCGAGTCTACTCCTGTGCTATGTGGGACATCACGATCCTGCGTATCGTTGGGCGGAGAGACGGAAGCTGGAGGTTCACCCCCGGACCGGTGCGGCGCAGTGGGTGGAGATCCGGGAGCGGGTAGAGGAAATCACGGCCCCCCGACCCATCCAGCCGGTGCACGCGCCTCCCCCAAAACTGCCGTTGTTTGAGCACGTCAAGGACGACGTGCTGCTCGGATATGGTGTGCCGGTAGCGTGGCTTAATGAGGTTCGCTTGGCCACGGAGGACTCCGTCTTGGAACTGGCCGAGCATCTTCCAGGGGAGGCCGCCGAGGCACTGCTGGATCTTGCCACTGGAACCTTCCCCCAGGTCACGCTACCGGTTGCCGTTGGAACCGATCCATTTTCTCACCCGGACGCCCAGCGTCGTTTCAGGGTGATGAACAACGTCGAAGAACTGGAGCGTGCTCTCGATTTCCCTTGGGAAAAGTGGACGGTTTTCCTTCACCCTGCCCAGCGGCAACTGGTCGAGCGGAATTACGGGGGGCCGGCGAGGGTTTCGGGATCAGCCGGAACGGGGAAAACGATCGTTGCCTTGCATCGGGCCGTTTTCCTGGCGCGGTCATATCCTGATGCTCGGGTGCTTCTCACGACCTTCTCGGACGCTTTGGCTAGCGCTTTGCGAACGAAACTGCGTCGGTTGATCGGATCGGAGCCGCGTCTCGGCGAACGGATTGAAGTCCACGCATTGAGTGCGATCGGACGACGATTGTACGAATTGAAGTTTGGTTCCGCGCGGCTTGCATCCAAGGAAATCCTCGACCAGTACCTTTCCGACATCGCCGCCCGAACCGACGGGCAGAAATTCAGTCTCCGATTTCTCCGGACGGAATGGGAGCATGTGGTCGACGCGTGGCAGCTGAACAACTGGGAGGCATACCGGGACGTGCCCCGCCTGGGCCGGAAAACCCGTTTGTCGGAAGCGCAACGACGGATACTCTGGACGATCTTCGATCAGCTTCGATTGCGTCTGAAGGCGGGGAACCTGCTCACGGAGGCCGACCTGTTCAGCCGGCTTGCCGCCCATTTTTCTGAAAACGACAATCGCCCATTCGATCACTGCGTGGTTGACGAAGCGCAGGATATCAATGTCCCTCAACTCAGGTTCTTGGCGGCGTTGGGTGGTGGGCGCCTGAATGCCCTCTTCTTCGCTGGTGATCTCGGACAGCGGATTTTCCAGCAGGCCTTCTCGTGGAAGGCGCTCGGCGTTGACATCCGCGGAAGGGCGCGCACGCTGCGGATTAACTACCGTACCTCCCATCAGATCCGAAAGCAGGCGGATCGGTTACTGGGGCCGGAATTGGCGGATGTCGACGGAAATACAGAAGATCGGCGTGGTGCGATGTCGGTATTCAATG
>JBAZRU010000269.1:0-8579 GCA_041662805.1 Candidatus Hydrogenedentales bacterium
GTGTGGCTGTACGACTACTGCAAAACACTTATTCTGCCCACTTGACAAGTCGAGCGCAAACTGGCTGTTAATTCTGTGCTTCAGGTTCACAAGGAATGCAGACTTGCCATTCCCCCGACCGATATACGAAGTGTCGGCAATCAGTCCTAAACGCAGGTGCATCGGGTCGCTCTGAGGGTGCTTGATGAAATTGTCTTCAATCCTCTTCAACTCAGAAGCCCGAATCTCTTCAACGTAGATTTGACCATTAACGCGCTTATCTGAAGACTCCGGATTCACAACGGGCTCAGGAGGAAACGGATTCTCTGACAAGAAGAAACGTTCGTACAGTCCAGGCGATGTGGGCGAAACCGTAGCCGTGGGTTTAGACAGAAGCTTATTCATATTCTCTCTCCTAGGCCATATCAATTGCAATGATATTACGATACCTTCCATCTACAAGTACAGGCTCGCGCTTCAGATAGGTCAGATTCGTCTCTTCAGGTAGCTTGTCAACCTCCAGACTAATTCGAATCTTCAAACCTTTGGCTAGGTTGAGGCGGTAGGCCTCGCCGAGGAAATGCCCGAATGTTGCCTCAGATATTCGAAGTTCAAAACAGACGTACTCTCGCAATGCCGCTATATTCACATAGTAATTGTGATATGTTTTACGCAATCGCATGTATGCATGGTGAATTGCGCGAACAAATCTGTCTCGCAGAAGCCCCCATTGCGGAACGTGCAAATAGAGTCGCTTACCATCGCTGTAGTCGCATATCGGATTGAAGTCTCGACTTCGCGTCTTAGTGGCAAGAATTGACGTCGGATAGACTATACGTCCGTGAAAACTTGGAAATATCTCGGTAACGTGTAGAATTCCTATTCGCTTTGCCCTGTACGTCCATATCTCAAAGGAAGACGGTGACTCAGGATATCCGTAGTGTTCAAGGAGTGTCTTCGTCCAAAAATCCCTAATTCTCTTTATGATCTTGTCGAATTTCTCCCCATCAAAGGGCGTGGACAAGTCGGGCGACATAAGTCCCCCTTCCTGCAATTTACATGCGAGGTCGGCAGTCAACACCGTCGAGTCTACACTGCCACAATCATGATCGATGAGGTCCTGGTTGAGGCGACTCGCTAGAGCATCCATGTAAGCCCGAAGATCACCCGACGTTCGAATGTCACACTGCAGCAAACGCGGAGAATAATTCGGAAACACGAGAAGCCCTTGCCTGCTCGGGTTTTTGCGGTAGGCGAAATCGACTAAGAAGCGAAATGCGCCGTGCTGGCTTTCCATCAAGTGAAACAATTTGGTATTAAACTTCGTTGGGTCCAAGGCACTGTAGACATCCAACAAACTGTGCCCAGTCTTCGTGAGGCGATACGCGTCAGGTGCACTTTCCTCCAACAGCTTATAGTCAACTAATTCCGCTATTACCTGCCGAAATGTGTAGTCGTATCGCAAAAGAGCCTTTGCAGTAGGCTCGGCAGTGTCGGACAACTTCTTGTACTTTGATTCTCCCAGGCGGTACTGGTGCTTGAGAGACTTGAAGTGTTCAAACGCCTGCCTAAAGTCAGGTTGCTTTCGAATGCTCTCTAGCACGATGTAGAAATACTCAAGGAAATAGAACTTCTTCACGTTCGCGAGTTTTGGGCGTTGAACGACACGTATCTGTGTCAATGTTCTGCTCACTTCGTTAGTTGTTGAATATCACGTCACTCACTGTTTTCAACCTAATTCTGCACTACGTAACACTTTCCTGCAAGAATTCTCGCGGTGGCGTGGTCGCCTGACCGCGCCGCTCTTCTGACCGCCGATCTCCTCTTGACCCTCTTCCAAATTCCCCGCGCCTCCCCTGCCTGCAATGACTCGTCTCCGCGAGCATCAACGCCGGCCATGGAACCCCCACCAACTCCTTGCGGCTTTGCGCCCTTGCGCCTTCGCGTTGACTTCTTCTCCCCGTGTTCGCAGTGTCCCCGTGGTTTGAAGCGGAAGCTCTTCTCTGCGTTCCTCGGCGCACTCTGCCGCTCTGCGTTTAGATTAACGCCAACGAGAAAGAGCCTCCTTCATCTTGTCAATCGTGTGAATCGTGTCGATTCTACTCGCCCCTCTCCTCGGGCCTCTTCTCGTTCTTCAAGTCTCAACTCCTGATTCGTGTCGTTCGCGTATTTCGTGGTTTCTGCTCTTCACTCTCGCTATGCCATGGCCTTGACCGCGCCACTTCGCCGACATGCCTGTCGGCAGCCGACCGCCGGTCTCCTCTTGATCCTCTTCCAATTTCCCCGCGCCTCCCCTGCTTGCAGTGACTCATCTCCGCGAGCATCAACGCGCCAGCCATGGAACCCCACCAACTCCTTGCGACTTTGCGCCCTTGCGCCTTTGCGTTGACTTCTTCTCCCCCTGTTCCCCGTGTCCCCGTGGTTTGAAGTTGAAGCTCTTCTCTGCGTTCCTCGGCGCACTCTGCCGCTCTGCGTTTAGATTAACGCCAACGAGAAAGAGCCTCGTTCATCTTGTCAATCGTGTGAATCGTGTCGATTTTACTCGCCCCTCTCCTCGGCCCTCTTCTCGTTCTTCCAGTCTCCACACGTTTGACGTTCAACGTTCAACCTCCCCCAATTCCTTCCCATACCTCGAACTCCAGTGCAACAAACTCTCCCTATATATAGGAGGATTCTCCCGAGGCGACCTTCCCTGACGCCAGACCCCTCGCGAGGAATCAGGGTTGGCCAGAAGCCGGTACCCCTTGAATCGTCAAATCACAGGGGGTGATCACCTCCCCGGCGTACTGCCGGGTTAGGAACGTACGCGATGAGAAAGGAGAAACGATGACGAAATTTCTGCCTGCTGTGCCATCGGCACCATCGGTGTCGGAGGCCTCTTCGATGTCCGGTTTGGCTTACACAAGGCGCGCCCGTCAACCGTGGCGGCGGCTACACCCCCCCTTGTATCGTCAAAACTTCACGGGGGCGATCGCCCCCACACAGAATCGGACGCAACCCCATGCACGCAACATCTGGTCCCTATTCCCAATCCGAAATCCGAAATCCAAAATCCAAAATTCCCACCCCCCCCTTGTATCGTCAAAACAACACGGGGGCGATCACCCCCCACAGAGAATCAGAGGCAACCCCATGTACGCGGCATCTGCTATTCCCAATCCGAAATCCAAAATCCAAAATCCGAAATCCAAAATCCAAAATTCCCACCCCCCCCTTGTTTCGTCAAACGACTCGGGACCCCCTGCACCACCGGAATGCCCCGCGCCGGTCCCCGTTGCAGCCGGACATCTTCTCCGTTCTTTCGCCGAGGTTCGTTCTCTTTCTCATTTTCTTTCTCTCTTTGTCTTCCTTTGCGTTCCTCGGCGATCTCTGCGCCTCTGCGTTCAGATTCCTCTTGTTCCGGGTCGGCAATACATTTGGCATGCCCTGCGCCGCGCTCGGCGAGCGCTGCGCTACTCCCGATGCAACGTGCGGCCCTGTTTGGGGATATATATAATGACGCCATGACGACAGCATCACGGAACAACACGGAGGACCTTTGTGCCCGTTGCGCCGCGTTACGCGCGGAGATCGACCGGCACAACCGACTCTATTACCTGGACGCCGCGCCGGAAATCTCCGACGCGGAGTTCGATTGTCTCTTGAAGGAGCTCGAATCCATCGAGGCGGCGCACCCGGAGCTGGTCACCCCCGACTCCCCCACGCAGCGAGTCGGCGGCGAGCCCTTATCGGAATTCGAGACGGTCGAGCACGACGTCCCGATGCTGTCCATCGACAACACGTACAACGAGGACGAGTTACGCGCGTTCGACCAGCGCGTGTGCAAGGGGCTCAGCGAGCCGCCCCGTTACGTCGTGGAACTCAAGGTCGACGGCGTGGCCATCACGCTACGCTACGAGGGCGGCCGGTTCGTGCGCGCGGCGACGCGTGGCGACGGCACGCGCGGCGATAACGTGACGGCGAACGTGAAGACCATCCGCGCGGTGCCGCTGGTGCTCAAGGGCAATCCGCCCGCCGTGCTGGAAGTGCGCGGCGAGGTCTACATGCGGCGCAAGGAACTGGACCGCATCAACCAACTGCGCGAGGAAGCGGGCGAAGCGCCCCTGGCCAACCCGCGCAACGCGACCGCGGGCACGTTGAAGCAGCTCGATTCGCGCCTCGTGGCCCAGCGCCGCCTCAGCCTCGTGTGTTACGACATCGCGGCCATTGATGGCGCGGAGCTGGAATCGCATTCGAAGACGCTCGCGCAGTTGGAGGCCTACGGCCTGCCCGTGGGCGAGCTGGGCAAATCGTGCGCGAACATCGACGCCGTCCTCGATGTGTGCCGCGAATGGGAGACGAAGCGCAGCGAACTCGATTTCGACATCGACGGCTTGGTGATCAAGGTCGATTCCGCCGCGCACCGCCGCATCCTCGGCACGACCTCCAAATCGCCGCGCTGGGTCATCGCCTACAAATACCCTGCGCAGGTCGCGCGGACGAAGCTGCTGCAGATCGTCGTGCAGGTCGGCAAGACGGGCACGTTGACCCCCGTCGCGGAGATGCAGCCCGTGCCGCTGGCGGGGACGGTCGTGAAACGCGCGAGCCTGCACAATTTCGACGAGCTCTACCGCAAGGACATCCGCATCGGCGACACGGTCGAGATCCAAAAGGCCGGCGAAATCATCCCGCAGGTTCTGCGCGCCATCGTCGAAGATCGCCCCGACGGCACGGAACCGTTTGCTGTCCCCACGTCGTGCCCGGAGTGCGGCGGCGAAGTCCATAAAGACCCCGAGGGCGTGTATCTCCGTTGCCTAAACCTCGCGTGCCCCGCGCAGGTCAAAGAACGGCTGCGCTACTTCGCGAGCCGCGGGGCCATGGACATCGAAGGGATGGGGCCAGCGGTTATCGAGCAGTTGGTGGACAACGGGCTTATCAAAGACCCGTCGGGACTTTACGACGAGAGCGTTATCAACGAGATGACCTTGGCGAACTTGGAGCGCATGGGAACGAAATCGGCGGCAAATTTGGTCGACGCGATCAACGCCAGCAAAGCGCGTCCCCTGAGCCGTCTACTCAACGGTCTTGGCATCCGCCACGTGGGCGGGCGCACTGCGGGCATTCTCGCGGAGCAATTCCTTACCATGGACGCGCTCATGGCCGCGAACGTCGAGCAATTCAGCTCCGTCCACGAGATCGGCGACATCGTCGCGGCGAGTATCCGCGATTTCTTCGACACGGACGAGAACCGGCAACTGGTCGAGCGCCTGCGCACCTACGGCGTCCGCATGGACGAGGATCGCCCCGCCGAAGACGCCGCGCGGCCCTTCGAAGGCAAGACCTTCGTCGTCACCGGCACGCTCAAGAACTATTCGCGCGAGAGCATTCAGGACCGTATCAAACAGTTGGGCGGCCGGCCCAGTTCGAGCGTCAGCGCGAAGACCGATTTCCTGCTCGCGGGCGAGAGCGCGGGATCGAAGCTCACGAAAGCGCAATCGCTCGGCGTGCGCGTGCTCACGGAAGACGAGTTCGAAGAACTTGCGCGGAATCCTTCATGAGCGACAAGCGCGTCGCATGCCCCGAGCGCCTCGACCAGGAAACGGGCCGCACCCTGCTCGCTGCGTTCCGCGAGCAGCGCCCCGAGAAGGGCGACGTGCTCGTGCTCGATCTCTCCGCCACGCAGGCCATGGATTCGCGCGGCGGCGCGTGGCTCATCGCCGTGGCGGACTACGCCCGCTTGCGTCACACGGAACTCCGGTGGGAAGGGCAGACGGGCCAGGTGGCCGAATTCATGGAACTCATCGAGCCCGGCCTCGCCGCCGCCTTGCGACGTCATCCGGAGCGCACCGGCCTGCTCGTCTCCCTGGGCGACTCGGGTATTCGCTTTTTCAAGGAGCTTCGTCAAGGGATTGACCTCATGGTCGATGCCATGTACTGGACCCTCATCGCCCCCTTTGAAGGCCGCGGCTTCCGTGTGGGCCTGTGTGTAGACGAAATGCACGAGATGGGCGTGCGCGCCATCGGCATTATCGGCCTGATGAATTTCCTGCTCGGGCTTACGATCGCCATGCTGTCGGCGGCGCAGTTGCGCACCTTCGGCCTCGGTATCTATGTCGCCGACCTCGTGATGATCGGCTTTTCGCGCGAACTTGCCGCGGTTATGACCGCGGTCATCGTATCCGCGCGAACCGGTGCGGCCATCGCCGCCGAGCTATCTACGATGAAGGTCCAGGAAGAGATTGACGCCCTGCGCGGCATGGGGCTCAACGTCGCCCAATTCCTCGTGGCCCCGAAACTTGTCGCGATGGTCATCGTGATGCCGTGCCTCGTCGCGTTGGGGATGCTGTGCGGCGTCCTCGGCGGCATGCTCTGGGGCACCATGGTGCTTGGCTTCCGCTGGGACTACTGGCTGCACGAGACGCTAGCCGCCGCGCGCATCGGCGACATCTTCCAGGGTCTCCTGAAAGGGTTCTTCTTCGCCATCGTCATCGTGCTCGTCGGCTGCCACAACGGCCTCCGCGTCGAAGGCGGTTCTAGGGGCGTCGGCCTCATGACCACCCGCGCCGTGGTCATGGACAGCTTCTTGATCATCGTGATTGATATGATATTCGCGGCCATCTTCTACTACGTGCTGGACTAGGATCCGTGACGGACGACACCTTTATCGAAGTCGAGAATCTCACCGCCCACTACGGCGAGCGCAAAGTGCTCGACGATATCTCGTTCTCCATCCAGCGCGGCGAGATCTTCGTCATCATCGGCGGCAGCGGCTGCGGCAAGACGACCCTGCTAAAGCACATGACCGGCTTGCTCACGCCCACGACGGGCAGCATTCGCTACGACGAAAAAGATATCACCAAGATGAACGAAGACGAGATGAACCTGCTGCAACGCAACATCGGCATCGCGTTCCAGTCGGGCGCCTTGTTCAACTCGATGACCGTTGGGGACAACGTGGCTCTGCCGCTTCGGGAATACGGCAACGTCGACGCGGCCCTCATCCCCGCCATTGTGCGGCTGAAGCTCAGCTTGGTGGGCCTTGGGGCCGCCGAAGACCTCCTGCCCGACGAGCTCTCCGGCGGCATGAAGAAGCGCGCCGGCCTCGCCCGGGCCATGTCCCTGGACCCGCCCATCGTCTATTTCGACGAGCCATCGGCGGGGCTGGATCCGATCATGGCGTCGGGTTTGGACGAACTTGTATTGAACTTACGCAAGCTTTTGGGGATTACCTTTGTAATCGTAACCCACGAACTGGAGTCGATTAAGAAGATCGCCGACCGTATCCTCATGCTCGATATGGGGAAGATTGTTTTTCTGGGTACCCCTGAGCAGGCCCAAACGTGCGACAATGAGCGCACGCGGCAGTTCTTCGAGCGGCGGGCCGATGCGTTCATCGCTCAACGGAGCTTGTGACGCATGCATACGGCCGGAGTATTAAGTAGAGACGTACGCGCGGGAAAACGCATCGCGGAGAGGTAGACCGAAACACGTGGCCACCAAAGTCCAAAAAGCTAAAGTCGGAGTCTTTCTCCTGGTAGGCTTCTCCGCCATCGCCGCCATCATGGTCTACATTCTGGGATTCCGGGCCGGGCACGAGCAGCGCTTCGTCATTGTCTTCGAACAATCCGTCCTCGGCCTGAACAAAGGCGGTCTCGTGCAATACCTGGGCGTGCCCGTCGGTAAAGTCGACGACATTTTCGTCACCGACGACGGCAAGGCGCGCGTCGAAGTCCTCATCGACCCCAAGAAGGTCCAGCTTCACGACAAAGTCGAGGCCACCCTCGAATTCTTCAGTTTCGCCACGGGCACCATGTGCGTTGCGCTAGCCAACAACAACCCCGCCGACGGCCTGCTTCCGGAGGGGGCGCAAATCGCGGCGAAACAGTCCCTGGTTCAGAACGTCAGCGCGCAGTCCGCCGACATGCTCACCGCGATGCGCGAGACTATAGAGAAGTTCAATACGGCGCTCGACGGTCTCGGCTCCGGGGAACTGACGGACACGGTTCGGCAAGTCAAGTCCTTCATCAGCGAGACCGAAGGATTTGTAGAAGACGCGCGCGAGACCTTGACGGTGTTAACCGATGACGTCCACGGCAGTGTCGACGACGTGAAGGGCACCATAACGAAATTCAATGACCTTGCCGAGTCGACTAAGGGTCTTGTGGATACAGCAAACGCAGCCCTTGCCGACGTTCACGAGAAGATCAAGCCCATCGACCTTGCGAAGACCGAGCAGACCATGCGCGACGAATTCGTCGCCCTGAGCCAGCGTTTGCAGTCGACTTCGGAGCAGTTCGAGAAGACCGCTGCATCGCTCTCCTTCGAGTCCGGCAATGTGCAACACAGCCTGCTGGATACCCTACGCACGTTGAACGAGACGCTGGAGGCCTTGCGCGATGTCGCCGTGCACCTGCAGGATGATCCTTCCGCGCTGGTCTGGGGCAAAGGCAACGCCAATAAGAGGAGCCCGAAATGATGCGCGCCTTGTCCATCCTGATCGCCTTGACGATGTTGGCGGGATGCGCCACACCCTCCTACACGCCGACCGTCCGCTATACGCTTACGCCGGATGTGACGATGACGAAAGCGGAGCCGTCCGACAGGACGCTTGCTATACGGCC
>JBAZRU010000270.1:0-8572 GCA_041662805.1 Candidatus Hydrogenedentales bacterium
GACATCGATTCACCGGGTTGCAGGTAGGTGATCGTGCGCATGGTCTGAATGGCGCGGCCCTGTTCGTCAAGCGCCTGAAAGCTGATCGGAATGCCCGCGGGAGCCTTGAAGTACGCCGAGCCGTCTGGCTCGACCGGCACGGTGCCAAGCACTTGCTTGCCGGGCGACGCATTGGCGAAGCCAACCGGCGGTTGATTGGCGTTCGGCGTTGTCTTAGGTAACACCTGGACGATGCGCAGGCGCTTGATTGCGTCCTTAGGCAATGCGGGGTTGCTGGCATGCACGTCGCGCAAAAAGAATGTGCCGGTCTTGGCCACATCCACGCCGTCCATGGACTTTCCATCGCCCACCGCTGGCAGCGCGGGCGGCCTCACGCGGGGGCGAACCGGCACGGGCCACACGCTCGCGATGTTGAGGTCGCGGTAAAGGAGTTCCTTGTTGCCGAAGGCGTCCACGATGTAGAGGCCGAACATGTTCGGTTTGTTGCCAATCGGTTCGCCGATGAGCGTATCGAAACTGTACGAGGCGAGAAAGTACTTCTCGGACAGCGGATACGGGCTGCGATAACAGTGGCCGGGCCACCGGCGCGCCTCTTCGGGCGTGTCGAATTCTGTTGGGCTGCCAGGCGCGTGCCAGTTGGCGGGCGGAACGGTTGTTTCGCTCTCAGGGAACGGCGCATCGGGCGTGATCCGCGTGATGGGCGCGGGACCGTCCACGCCTTTCCTGGTATCGAGCAGAATGATGGAGCCGGCCGTCATCGCGTGGTGCGCGGCCGCCGTCGCCATCACGAATGGCGAGTCAGGGACTTGGCGTGCTTCCCACACGCCCACTGGGCTGAACGTGTTGTTGCCGTAGTAGGCCATGGGCGCGCTGCCGTCGGCCTTCACCGTCCAGAGTTGCTGGTAGTGAACCGCGTTACGATCTACGTAGTCCCAGCGCGTGTAAATGACGCGTCCATCGTCGAGAACGGCGGGGTCCCATTCGTTCGTCTCGTGGTACGAGACCGTGCGCGGATTCGAGCCATCCGATTCGGCGAGCGCCAACGTGTAGACCGGGCACGGCCCAGCGCCACACCGGTGAAATCCGCCGCGCCGCGTCGAGGCCATTATCAGCCTGCCGTTCGGCAACTCCCGTACGCAGAAGTCGTCGAAGGCGCCGTCCGTCATTTGGCGGAGTCCCGAACCGTCCGGCCGCACTTCAAAGAGATGGTAGTACCAGTTGAGCCGCTCCTCTTTGTTCTCGGGAGTCGGGTCTTTGGGAACCTCGCAATATGCGAACAGGATTCGCGAAGCGTCGTAGGTTACTTCCGGCAACATGTAGCTGCCGCGCGGAAGCTGAGCGGATACGAGCTCTCGGCACTGCATAGATTGGCCCGGCGCGTCGAGCACGAAGAGTCCGCCGCCCGCGCGCGCGCAGTAACCGTAGTACTGCGTCAATTGGTGGCTGAAGGCTCCTGGCACTTGTTTCGCGAAGACCAGCGGGCCTACGTCCGCCAGCGGATTTGCGAGTACGACGCGACGACGCACGTCGTGGACGCGTTTCCACACGTCTTCCCATTGGGGTTGATCGTCCGGTGTTTGCGCCGCCGAAAGCTGGGCATATTCATCATGGAGCGCTTGCCATTGCGCCGATTCCGTATCGAGCACCGTGCCGTTGCGCGTCAGGTCACGGAGCAGGCTGTCGCCCCGCGCGAGAAGCCGTTCGATGGCCACGGCGTACGTGACCGGTTCCCGCTCCGTGCCGATCCCGTCCTGCATGCGCCAGTCCCATTCGAGCAACGCCTGCTCCATGGCCGGTCGAAGCGCAGGCAGTACGCGCGGCGGGAAGACTTCCTGAATGGGCGCGGGCGGCGACACGGGAATGCTGCGTTGCCGTTCGCCCGCAACAACCCGCACGTTTCGCCATTCGACGAGCGACTCCGCCGGTCCACCGGAGGTCCGAAGCCGAAGTACGCTTTCCGCGAGATCCGTCCCGATCGCGATCTGGAGATGCACTCGCCCTTGGGTCAACACCTGCTCCGACGCGCCAGCCCCGTCCAGCGCCAAGGTGATATCCGCGCGTTCGCCGCACTTCAGTGTCGCGTCGGCTTCGACCGTCGCGCCGCTCTTGAGGTTGGCAATTGGGACCTCAATGGTCACGTCTTCGCCTTCGCGCACGCACGCCGCGAATCCGGATGCGCCCTGCACAAACACTTGCGGGCCGGTATCGTGCGCAATCAACGACAATCCGCACACCTCCCCGCTCGGTTGCGGGGCCGGTTGGCCGGACAGGGTCACGGAAGGCGCGCCAAGCCGCATCGCATTCGGATCGCGCACGAGCCGCGCATTGGCCCAATTGGCCGCGTCGCAATCGATGCCGTCGCCGGCGTCCGTGACCACCAGCCGAAGCTGGCGCGCGCCGGTGAGCGGCACATTGACGGTGCGCGCGGCGTCCTTGTCGCTCATTACACCGCTGTCGAACCGTTGTTCGCCGTCGACAAATACCTGAAACACCACGCTGCCGCGACCGCCCTGTTGCGGGATTCCGATGTCGGCCACAAGCGCGGCATATTCGCCCTCGGGCAACGCAAACACGGCTTCACTCGGCGCGTGAAGGCCGAGCCCCTTCTCGTAGACGGTTTCGCCGATGCGCAACGGACTCGCCGGGCGGCCATCCGGCGGCACGACCGTCGTGTTGATGCCGGGTTTGCCCCACTGCTGTTGGCATACGCCGTTCAGCACCTGAAAGCCGTCGCTCAGGTACGCGTCGCTGGGCTGCCCGGCAAACCCGGTCGAGCAGAAGCCTATCGCAACAACGAAGATTGTGGTCTTGAGAACGCTTGTATTCATGAAGATTCAACAACTTCCCGCGCGGTCAACCGCGTCAAACTGCACCCCCCAGGGATGATGCCACCCCCGGCATCTACCGGACTGCATGATAGAGCGCCCACAAGGGGGTATCAATTGGAAAATGAGGCAGGGCAATCGCGCTCAAATAGCTGCCAATCGCTTCTCCTCCGTGCAAAGCACGGGGTCATCCAGGGCGAGCAGATTCGCGCCTCCCGTCAGCGGCTTCATCAAATCTCTAGCAAAGGGAGGAATACCCAGTCTATACTGACGCAGAGAAGTTGAGGCTGTCCTCGTAGCGCTTGTCGTGGTTGCAGGCAAGCAGACCCTTGCACAAAGGGTGGACTCCCGGCACTCCAAACCTGACCGTCGCGCAGACCTGGGATCTGCGGTGATGTTGCTGCGATTTTGACCCCGGCAGTACGTTGACGATGAGGCTCTTGGCACAATGGGGAGAGAATCATGCAAGCAGTAAGCCCGGATCGCAAGAGGCGCGGTATTCGAACGACAATTCTCCTTGCCACGGCAGGCACGTTGCTGATCGTCCTGAGCGCCGCCGTTGCGCTGATTAGCATTCGCGCCCACGCCATGAGCGACAGGGCCGCGTCGAAGTCGGCGGAGTTGGTGGCCGCGACGGTGGCGGACGCCGTTTCGGTGTATGGGCAAACGGGCGACATGATTGGCCTGGGGCTTTTCCTGGAGAGGCTCGCCGTTTTGGGCGGGCTCAAAGAAGTCCGTGTAATCCGGACCCCGGCGACTGTTGCGGATTTCGGCGAGCGGGAGGGCGCTCCGAAGCCTGATGAGGTCGAGCAGCGCGTGATTGCCTCGGCGAAGCCCGAGCCGCTGATCGACGACAAACAACACCTTAATCGTCAAATTATCCCTTCCCTGTGCGCGGAATCGTGTCTCGCCTGCCACTCGTCCGCGAAGGTGGGCGATGTGTTGGGTGTAACGAGCGTTACCGTGAGCACAGCTGAAAACGACCTGGCGGCCTCAAGACTGTCGAAAGAGAGCGTGGCCGTATTTCTGGTGGCATTGGTGCTGGAGGCATTGCTGCTTGGCGTGATCGTTACGCGCTCGGTGGTCAGACCACTGACCTCGGTGGCGGACCGATTGAGCACGGAGGCTGAAGCCGTGTGGTCCGTGTCGAACGAGGTGCTTGACGCCTCGAAGTCGCTCGTTAGCCGGGGCGGAGGAGACTCGGACAGCTTCGATCTGACGTCGGGCGCGTTGAAGCAGGTTGCCGAGTTGACCCAACGAAGCGCGGAACGCGCAAGCCAGGCCAATGAGGCTGCCAACAAAGCCAACGCGGCCGCGGAAGAGGGGCGGCATGCGATGGTGCGAATGGCCGAGGCCATCGACCTGATTCGGTCCACATCGGACGCGACCATGAAGATCGTGAAGACGATCGATGGGATCGCGTTTCAGACCAATCTGCTGTCGCTTAATGCGGCGGTCGAGGCGGCGCGGGCGGGTGAAGCGGGAAAAGGATTTGCCGTGGTTGCCGGTGAGGTGCGCAGCCTTGCCCAACGCAGCGCGACGGCGGCGAAGGAAACGGCCGCGCTCCTTGAGGAGTCCCAGCGCAATGCGGGCAATGGCGTCTCGGCGGCGGAAGAGATGGCACAAATTCTGGCGAAGATTTCGAGTGAAATTGGCAGCGTTACCGCGCTCATCGCGGAGGCGTCGAAGATGACGCGCGATCAGTCGACGGGGATTGGAAAAGTGGACGACGCCATCGAGCAAATCAATCACCTAACGCGCGAGGCGTCGGCGACCTCCGAGCAGACCGCGCACGCGAGCGAGACGCTGGCGGATCGCGCGGCGGAATTGGCGGAATTGGTGACGGCACTTCTCAGCCTCGTTCATGGCTCCAGGGGGGCGGGCGAAGGGCGTGGCAATTATGTTGAAGAGCAAGAAGCATCGGAGAGCCACGAGGTAGCGGAGTTGCATTGATCCGAGGCGGATATGTCGCACTCCAAACCGCGCAATCGGTGGCATCGTCGTTTTGACACGGCGCGCCGGGATGCATACACTCGCATCTGCTGCAAAGCCGACTGGCGGCTACACTAACCGCCGGCACACGCGTCCACACATAAAGGGTCTAGCCATGACTTTCACGACTTCTGCCCGTTGCCTTTTTTCGATCACCGTCCTGCTGATTGCATTGGGCGCTACGCCCGCATTCGCCGCCGACACCTACGAACTGGACCCGGTGCATTCGACCTTCCAGTTTCGGATAAAGCACCTGGGTGTGAGCTACACCTACGGGCGCTTCAACGAGCAGAAGGGAACCATTGTCGTCGACGAGAAGGACCCTTCGAAGAATTCCATCGAGATTGAGATCAAGACCGCGAGTGTCGATACGGCGAACAAGATGCGCGATGAGCATTTGTCCGGGCCGGACTTCTTCGATGTCGCGAAGTATCCGGCCATGACGTTCAAGAGCACCTCGTTCAAGAAAAAAGAAGGCAACGCCTACGCCGTCGAAGGTGACCTGACGATACACGGCGTCACGAAGAAGGTCACGCTCAACGCCACATTCGTCGGCGCCGGCCCGGGGATGAAGGGCGAGTCGGGCGCCGGATGGGAGGCGACGCTCGTCATCAACCGGGCCGACTATGGGATGAACTACATGCCCGACGCCATTGGTACCGAGGTGACGCTTCAGATCGCGATCGAAGGGGTCAAGAAGTAAGCCTGCGTTACGGGTTCAATACGATGTCGCCCGCGCCTCCGCCGCTGCTGTTCATGGCGACACCTCTGCTATCCACCATGTCCGGACCGGCGCTGTAGAGCGAGTATCTGGAGCCGTTCACAGCGTAGCAATACGACTGCCCCGTGAACGGGTCCGTAGGGATCTCGGCGAGGTATGCCGGCGACAGCGCATCCAGCGAGGCTGGGTATGACCCGTTCTGGCGGCCATACGACTCGATGGCACATGAAAGCACGAGGCCGTCCAGTTCTGCCGTGCTTCTCGCCTGGGCTTCCGCGTAGAGCATGATGTCTGGAAGCAGAAACTGCGAGACCGGATTGTCCGCGCCAATCTCCGCGGCGTCCTGAGGCTCGAGCTCATAGTACGGCAGGCTGAGCATGGCGCCCGCCGCCTGGTAATCGACGACGGCGTCCCGCGTAAGCGCATAGAGCGTTTTGGGCGAGATCCGCGCGAGGTACTGCGTAGTCTCGACATCCAGGTCAAGTTGCTTTGCGTAGTCCATGAGCGATTGGGCGTTCGGAAACGACTCCTGGAACCACGCGGCAAGGTCGCCCGCCTCGGCGGATAGCGATTGGCCGTAAGGAATTCGTTCCGACTGGATCTTCTGGACGTCGGCAATGAACGCGAGAGACTGTTCGGGCGATTGGGAACTCAACTCAAGGATGGGGGCGCGATCGTCAAAGGCCTGGGCCTGTATGGCGCTTCCCATGAGTTGTCCGATAATGGGGCCGCCATGGGACGAGTCGGCGGCAAACGCCAGCATGGTCTCATAGGAATCGACGGCATTCGCATAGTCGCCGCTCGCCGCGTACATGCACGATTCCAGTGCCAGGACTCTGCCCAAGGTGCGAAACTTCGGCAGATGCATCGTCGAGTCATCGACGCCGCGCCACGGCGGCAACTCGGCGTTGCCCATTTCCACGCCTTTGCGAACGGCATCGAGCGCGGCCTTGTAATCGCGAAGCATCTCCGCCACTTTGGGATCGTCTCGCCACCCGTTCTTCTCGATATCCTCGAGGAAGTCCGTGAGCCATGTCGTGGGGTCCTCCGGCATGAGTTCCGTCGCGAGAAGAAAATAGTGGGCTCCGTTGTCTTCGGGGATCTCGCCGGACGTCAATGGGACCGGTTTAACGCCGGACTTCTTGCCCGATCCGCGAGTAACGGCCGCGCGGAGAATATTGGCAAAGCTCGTCTTGGCCGAATCGGCGTTGGGCGCGCGCTTCGTGCCGGTCGAAGCGGCCGCCGCGGCTGGAGCCGCTTTCCGAATTGGCGCGGCAGGTTTCGCGGCGGGTTGAGCAGACTGAACCACAGCGGACTTCGGCGTGTTGGCCCATTGCCGATACGCCACGGCTCCGCCGATCGAAAGCAATGCAACTGCGGTAATTGCCACGGTTTTCTTGGTCATGATGATCGCTCCCACGATGCCGGCAGGCGCGAGGCTCGGAGCCGCGCCGCCTGCCACGGCCATTTTTCCCAGACTGGACACCAACGCCGCTGGGACCGGCAATTCAACGTAGGGCGCGAGCGCAGCCATGAAGGTGGCGTCTTTCACCGTGAGGCCGCGCTTCGCCAACGTCTCCCGAACTTTGGCCGTGCCCTCCTGAACGCGGCGGGCCACTGTGGAGCGGGAGAGTCCGGTCGCCTCTGCCAAGTCCGAGTAGGATTCGCCCCGCAGGTAATGGCGGATGATCAGCCCGCGCAATTCCTCCGGCAACTCCGCGATAGCCTCATCCACATACGGCTCGATATCGTCCCACGAAGCGAGTTGCGTCGAGGCAACCGTGTGCGCGTACCGCCATTCGCGGTCACGGCGTCGTTTGCTCTGACGAAGACGGTCGAGGGAACGATACGTGGCGAGCCGGTGTAGCCAAGGAATCAGGGAGGGGCCGGACCACCCATCCACGAGCGACAAACGCAGGAAGCAGTCCTGCGCGGCGTCTTCCGCCTCCGTGGGATCGCCGAGAATGCGCCTGCACGTGGCGTGCACCATGCCCGCGTGCCGCGACACGATCTCCGCAAATGCGTCGGCGTCGTGTTGGCGAACCCACCGCTGCAAGAGCGTCTCGTCGGATGTGTGAACCATGGCCTTTGCGAACTTTCCTCTTGGACTCACCCTATAAACGTCGCGGATGCCGGATCGTCCCATTGTCACGGCCATCGATCCTTCCTGGGGGATTTCATTGCGGTCTTTCGGCATACTGGGGCTCTGTATGTTCGATTGAAGTGGAGTCACACGGGAGAAATGCTCATGACTGGCACAAAACGATCACGGAAACGCGATATTGAGAAGGCGTACCCGACCAAGCAGTTTATCGCCAAACTCAGGCGGTTGGCCGATTGCCTGGAAGAGGGCGAGCGGTTTCGCATTCAGGTCGCGGGGCAGCGGGTGACGATTCCACCCACCGCAATTATCAACATCGAACACGAGTGCGAAGGGAAAGACGAGGAGATCGAGTTCCAGCTCAAGTGGAAGAACGACGCGTAGCCGTTGGGCACGTGCACAGGGCGACGACTGTCGACGCATTCGATTCGGACCTGCGTCGTCCTTTGTCTCTATCAGCGGCGAGGTCGCGCAGTCAGGATTGCGTGGATGCGGAACTCGTGCCCAGTGCTTCCAGGATTCTTCTCTTCGAGTAGCGTGACACGCACGCGGTGTTTGCCCGGTTTGAGGTCACGCGCCACGAGTTGAAACGGGGTGTAGCCGCCCCACGTCGCGTCGAACCAGGCGTCCATGCGCACGGGCGCGCCGCCGTCTACGCAGGCCTCGGCGATGCCGCTTGCGCCTTTGACGCGGTAGAAGAGCACGCTGAAGGCAGTTCCTTTTGCCTCGAACTCGATGGTGCTTCCGGGTTGATTGCTTGTCCAGCAGGGGCCGAAGAACTGCTCGAAGCCCGATTTCTCGCAGACTTCCCATCCCTTATTTTCGGTGGGCGTGAGCGTGTTCGCGTTGTACATCGCCGTGCGTTCGAATGCATCCTTCGTCAAAGGCTTGGGCAAACGTGCCATGCGTGGAAGTCTCCCCGTCTTGGGCAAC
>JBAZRU010000271.1:0-8562 GCA_041662805.1 Candidatus Hydrogenedentales bacterium
GCGCACCTTCCGATATCGGTCACATCGCGTCCCGCGTGCCGCTCGTGCTATGCTTTCTTGCTGCTGTCCTGAACAAGAAATCGCGTTCCCATGCGTATCCGCCGCGGAGGCCGTCATGCTGTCTACCGAACAAGTCGCGTCGTACCACGATCTCGGTTATCTTCATATCCCCGAGGTCTTCACGCCCTCCGAGATGGACGAGTTGGAGGAGCACCTCGACTTCCTCATGGACCAATGGGCCGTCACGGAATTGGGATGGACGGGGCCGTGGCGCAAGGTGTATATGGACGCCGCCACGGAAAAGAAGTCGAAGCTCACGTCGTTGCACGACCTGCACTTTTATTCGGATGCGTGGATGCGCGCCGTGACCAAGCCCAGGCTCGCGGAGGCCATGGCCGACCTGCTTGGACCCAACGTGGAGCTTCATCACACGACGCTGCACGCCAAGCCGCCGGAGACGGGCCATCCGTTTCCCATGCATCAGGACAACGCCTTTTACGAGCATATCAACGGACAGTATGTGGACGTGCTGGTGCATCTCGACGACACGTGCCACGCAAACGGCGAGATTCGATTCCTGGCCGGATCGCACAAGGCGGGGGCGCTGCCGCACATTACGCGCACGGACGACGGCGAATGCACGCCGCATCTCAACACGAGCGAGTACCGCTTGGAGGACACCGTGCCTGTGTCCGCGAAACGCGGCGACGTCGTGTGCTTCGGCATTTTCACTGTGCACGGAAGCCACATCAACACGACCGACAAGGTGCGGCGGCTCGTGCGTTGCGGTTATCGCGACCCGCTCAACACGCAGATCTCCGGACAAAGCAAAGGCCGGCCCAACATCATGGTGAAAGGCCGGCGCATTCGGTCGACGGAATCGGCACCGCTTACAAACGAAGCCGTGGTGTAGCGGTTACGCGCCCTTTTTCTCTTCGGCGGGTTCGGCGGCGAGGGCATCCTCGACAGCCTTCGTCACCTGATCGTCCATCGGCTTCACGGCAGATTCGTAGCGCGCGATGATCTTTCCGTCACGTCCCACGAGGAACTTGGTGAAGTTCCACTTCACGTCTCCAGGCGAGGCGGGATTGGTCTTCTCATCGGTTAAGAACTGGTAGAGGGGGACCTTCGCGTCGCCCTTCACTTCCACCTTCGAGAACAGCGGAAACGTCACCTTGAACTTGGTCGAGCAGAATTCTTTGATTTCCGCCTCGGAGCCGGGTTCCTGTCCGCCGAAATTGTTGGACGGGAATGCGAGGATCTCGAAACCCTTCTCGTGATACTTCTGATACAACGCCTCCAAGTCCGTGTACTGCGGCGTGAACCCGCACTTCGACGCCGTATTCACGATCAGAAGCACTTTGCCCGCATACGCGTCGCCCAGTTTCACGTCTTTCCCGTCGATATCCTTCACTTCAAAACCGAGTACCGTGTCCGGCATCTTCTTCTCCTCATTGGACTTGGCTGCATCGTCGGCGAACGCGGGGGCCAACATGCCGGCACAGAAGATCGAAATGCCAAATAACGCAGTTCTAACGCTCATGAACTAGCCTCCAGAGGTGTGCTTGTGCAGCGCATGCCACCAATGAAGAAAACCCCGGGGGGAGAGAGGGTATTTCCGCCACCGCGTTGAGAGTCCTGCGCAGGGGCGCTAGTGGTTCATTTCGACCGAAATTGGGGTCAAAAAGGCGCGTGGTCAGGCTAAGAGCCGGCTGGAAGCCAGCGATACAAAATACAAAGTCAACCGATACAACACACAAGGTCAACCGATACGATACACTAGGCTCATAACGTGTCCAGAGTATGGAAGGAGGAAGCAGCATGTTGAAACCGGTACGCAGACTGTTCGTTGTCGCGTTTGTATCGATGGCCGCCTTGTGCGCCATGGCGTTACCGCCCATCACGCCCGAGGAAGCCCAGCAGCTTGTTGCCCGCCAACTGGACTTCAACCAAGGTTCCACGGTGGAACTCGTCCCTGATAAGACGCCGCTCACGTATCGCGTGATTGGAAAGGTCAAGGACGAGACCTTCGAGGCACTGGTTGACGGGCAGGTCGCGCGCGTGCTTTCCATCTTCAATCAGGATGGCCAGCCCATCTACACGTGGCCGGGCATCCTCGCTGTAGGGCATCGCGGCACGGTCACCTTTGCCCCGGAAAACACCATCCCTGCCTTCAATAAGGCCATCGAGCTCGGAGCCGATCTGCTGGAGATGGACGTGCGCGAGACGAAGGACGGCCACCTTGTCATCATGCATGACGGTACCGTGAAGCGCACCACGGGAGGCCCGGGCGCGGTTTCGGAATTGACCCTCGAAGAGATCCGAAAGCTGGACTCCGGAGCGAAGTTTGGGCCGGAATTCAAGGGTACGCCCGTGCCGACCTTCGCTGAGGCGATGGCCGCGATCAAGGGGCGTGCACTGCCCGACATCGACTTCAAGCTCGGCACTCCGCAGAAAGTCGTCGACGCCGTAAAGGAGGCGGGCCTCATTGGCAAGGTGACGTTGTACTGCGGAAACCTCGACCTCATGAAAGCGACCGTGGCAATTGACCGCGGATTTCTCACGCGTCCGACCGTGCCCACGGACGCGGATGCACTGAAGGCATTCCTCAAAGAGAAGAACCCCGATATCGTCAACATGGGGTGGGATGAGACCAGTCTCGAAGTCGTGCGCACGGCGCACTTGGCGGGAAAGCTCGCGTTCGTCAATGCCATGGGCAGTGCGGACAACGCCACGCTCTATGAGAAAGCCATCGAAGGCGGTGCGGATTATATCCAGACCGACCGCCTGGACTTGCTCTTGCCCGTCCTGCGCGCGCACGGGGTGCACAAGTAGACGCATTGAAAGACTGCAAGAGCCGGCTGGCGGATATGGCGTCCGCCGGCCGGCAACGTCATTCGATAGGGAGTGCTATTCGCTACCGCCGCGAGCTTGATTCATTGGGTGGCGCAACACCGAAATCCGAAAAGAGATCCTTCGCGCCTTCGACTCCCGCTATCTTCAATACGCTTCCGTCGTAGGAGCCGGACTCCTTAATGTCGCCGGCCGTCAACGTGAGCGCCCCGTCGGATGCAAGCGTGTATGTGCCTGCTATGCCTTCCTTCGGTGCATCGCCGCTCTTCAGCGTCACGTTGGATTCACTCGTAAACTCCAGTCTCTTGTACTTGGTGTTTTCCCATGTGAAGTCCCAGGCTGTCGCAGGCAAATCGTTCTTGGCTGTCCCCGCCGCAGGAGACGTGGTGTCCGGCGCTGTGTCTTGCGCCTTCGGCTGGTGCGAACTACCGATGGAACCCAATCCGCTATCCGTAAAATTGGTGAATTGATCTTCCATCGCCTCGGCATCCGCAATCTTCAGAACCTTGCCATCATACGTTCCACTTTCATTGAGATTGAGTGTGGAAACCTGAATCGTGAATGCGCCGTCCGCCGCAACGGAATACGTTCCTTCCGCGCCTTCGGGCGCTTCTCCACCCTTAACAATGACCGCGGTATCATTCGTGAATTCCAGGCGATACTTGACGTCTTTCAACGTTATGTCCCATAGGGTGTTGGCAAGTTGCTTCTTCTCCGTGACTGCGGGAGTGGTTGGAACGACCGGAGGATTCGCAGTCGTCGTCGGTGAAGTTTCTTCGGGTGTGACCACCGCTGGCGGCGGCGTCACGGCCGGCTTAGCATCCGGGGCCTTTGGCGTGCACGATCCGGCTAAGGCGACGGCGATTGCCAGCATTACGATTATGGTGGAGCTCTTCATACTGTATCCCCCTTGTTTGGTCACACTCAGGTCACGGCATTCGAGGGCTGTCATCTCTTGGACACCAACGGTCGCGCTAGGTTCGAGCGAAAGGATCGATAAGCCGGATCGGACCGATCGGACTTGTTGTTTCACCTCTGGGAGCCTCTCCTGGGGTGACCCTCAACTCCAGTTGATTGTAACAGAAAACTGGCCCGCGGGCGTTGCCACCCGTGGGCCAGTTTCAAACACTATCGTTTGGGTTGCCGGGGCTAGATTACCGGCGTGCGCTGGCGGAACCGCCGCCCTTCTCGTAGTTGAAATCGTCGAAGTTGGTCGCAGCGGCGGGAGCGGCAGCCGGAGCAGCAGCATCGGCAGGAGCAGCAGCCGGGGCCGCGGGATCGGCGGCAGGCGCAGCAGCGTCAGCCGGGGCAGCAGCAGGCGTTTCAACTTTCTTTGCTTCGTTGCCGTTGAGCTTCAGTACGGTTCCGTCGTACTCGCCTGTGAGCGTCAAGCCGACCGAAGGAATATCAACGGTCAATGCGCCGTCGGCAACCTTGTACGTGCCCTGAAGACCATCGGGGGCTTGCGCATCCGCTTCGCCGCCTTTGATCGTCACTTCCGTCTCGCTGTTGAACGTTACGGTGTATTCGCTGCCTTCATACAAGACGGTCCACGTCGTGCTCGGCAGGTTGTTGGCGGCTGGCGTGCTTGCGGGCATTTCCGCGGCAGGCTCCGCGGGCATTGCGCTGTCGGGAAGCTGCGCGGGGGCTGGGGGTTCGGCCTTCACTTCTTCTGTAGGCGGCGTGGACGGCGTCACGGGCGGGGCGACGGGCGCCGGTGTGCATGCGCCGATGACGATGGCCATTACAAGCACTGCAAGAATTGCTGCAAACTTCTTCATGACTATTCTCCTCTTTCCGATACGGTTGAGCCAGTCCCGGCGGTGGGCGAACGCCGAAATGGTTATTGCGGCCCGGCTCATTTCCCTTCGGAACAAGCGCACTGTCCACGGGGGAAGGGCACCCACGCCCTTCCAGAGAACCCCCTCGTGCCGCGGGCTGGTCCTCACGCCTGAGCCTTACCCGTTACCACGGGTACGCCATATTGTAGACAGTATGGAGTGGGCATCGCAAACAAATCAGGAGGTGACATTTCGTCAATGACTGCCCCGGAGGTCGGTTGTGCGCGAGACAGCGCTCGCACCGGGAGCGCACGCTCCCTGAACACGACCCATCCCATGCCGCAAATGCGGTAAGGATCGCCATAGATTCCTTGAATCAAGCCAATCCCAAGGCTATACTGCCGAGGCTGGCTCCATTGGCGCGGGCTGGCTAGAAAATCGGTTTGACGCAATATGAGTCAAGGAAGGGGAGGTTCGAACTGTGCGTAAGGCAATGATTCTGACAGTGAGTCTGGCGATTGTGATGGCATTGGCCGCTGGTTGCGCAACGGCCGCCAAAGGTCCCAGCGATGACGAGCTCATCAAGGGCGTGCTTGCCAACTGGAAGGCCGGAATGGAAGGCAAAGATGTCGCCAAGATCGAGAGCGGTATCTCCAGCGAGTTCAAGCACTATGAGTGGGGCGACAAAGCCGGCTTGATCGGTTTCCTGAAGCAGACCTTCGATCAAGGCGATCTGGACAATGCCAAAGTGAACATCGACAATGCGAAGATCACCCTCGAGAAGGACAAAGCGACTGTGTATCCCGTCGAGATGTCCGCGTCGTTCGGTAGCGCGACCATCGAATTCAACATGAAGAAAGAAGCCGACGGACAGTGGCGTGCAGTCGGTATCACGGTTGAAGGCGTGTAATTCGCTTTGAGACTTGCGTAAAATTTTAGCGGGCCGATGAGGCGGGAAAGCCGCCTCATCGGCCCGCGTCATTTCGGATTTGTTTACTTCTTCTGGCTTAGCATCCACTTGACCATTTCGGAATCGACGTAGGTCTGGTCCCAGGAATTGTGGTCTACGCCCGGGTATTCCGTGTATTGGATGTTGCCGCCCGCTTCTTTTACGGCTTGCACCATCGACTGCGAGGCAAGCGGTTTCACGACCGAATCCGCGCCGCCGTGAAACGCCCAGATCGGCACCTTGGCCAGCGCGGGCGCATCCGTCGTCTTGCCGCCGCCGCAAATCGGGACGATCGCCGCGAACACGTCATTGTGCATTGCGCCATAGGTCCATGAACCATACCCACCCATGGACAAGCCCGTCAGATAGAGCCGCGACTTGTCGATCGAATACTCCTTCAGGGTCTGATCCATCGCGACGTCGACGTGATTCAGTGCATCCAACCAGGTTTTGTCGCCCGGACATTGCGGCATCACCACGATGCACGGATACAAGCTTGCCTGTCTGCGAATAGCACGGCCGATGCCGACTTCGGATTGCAGCAGTCCGTCCTGGCCGCGTTCTCCCATTCCGTGCAGAAACATGACCATCGGCCACTTCTTGCCGGGGTCGTAATCCGCCGGAACGTACACGACGTATTTGCGCGCAGTGCCGTCCACGGTCATGGTCTTGCTCAAAAAGCCGGTTGGCGTTGATTTGCTACTCACCACGTTCTTCTCCTTTGACTGCGTCGTTGCGCAGCCCAGCGCCATCAACACGCCCAGCACGACAACGCCGCACGATAGCATCGGTCTCATACGTCTTCCTCCTTCAAAAACATGCACGGGCCGCCTCATTGCGACACGCGAATGCCTATCTTCCCAAAATGACCGCTTGACCCCATCAACTCAAATGCCGCTTTGGCATCCTCGATTGGAAACACGCGATCCACCACGGGCTTCATGCCGTGCGCAGCAATGGCGCGGTTCATCTCCTCGAAGCTCTCGCGATGGCCGACAATCACCCCCTGGAGCCGAATGTCCTGCATGAGCAGCGGGGTGAGGTTCAGCGCCATTTCCGCGCCTGCAAGCACGCCGATAAGGCTGATGGTTCCCCCCATGCGCACGGCCCGCATCGACTGCGTCAACGTGCCCACGCCCCCCACCTCGATAACATGGTCTACGCCCTCGCCTCCTGTCAACTCGCGCACGGCCTTGGACCAGTTCGTGTTCTCGCGATAGTTCACGCCGTGGTCCGCGCCGAGTGCCTTTGCGCGTTCCAGTTTGTCGTTGTTGCTAGACGTCACGATCACGGTCGCCCCGAGCAGTTTTGCGAATTGCAGCGCGAAGATCGACACGCCGCCCGTGCCCAGCACCAATACGACGTCCCCTGGTTTCACGTTGCCGTGTCGCACGAGGGCGCTCCACGCCGTCAGCCCCGCGCACGGCAGCGTCGCCGCCTCTTCGTCCGTCAAGTGATCCGGCACGCGCACGACGCCTTCCGCACTCAGAAGCGCATACTCGCGCAGCATGCCGTCCAGTGGCCCGCCCAGAGTTGTATCCAGCAACTTCACGCGGCTTGGCCGGCCTGAAATCCAGCCCTGCGCGAAAGCGCCTGCGACGCGATCACCGACTTTCACGCGCGAAACGTCCGCGCCTACGGCCACGACTTCACCCACGCCGTCGGACAAGGGAACGAGAGGAAGCGGCTGCCGGGGATTGTAGAACCCTTGAACCATAAGCAAGTCGCGGTAGTTCAGCGACGCAGCTTTCACTTTGATGAGGACCTGCCCACGACCGGGCTCCGGTTCCGGGCGATCCACAAGCGCCAGGTTCTCCAGCCCGAAGGCATTCTCGACGACCACCGCTTTCATAGCAGTCTCCTTCCACGTACCCCCTGGTTGCGCTGGCTCCCCTCGGAACACGGGCAGCAGTATAGCAACTGGTCCCAGAAGTGCGAATAGAAAACCATAGTGAAGGAAAGGAGTTGATATGAGAGTCAGCGCAAGAGGACAAATCACTATACCCGTACATCTGCGTCGAAGGTTCGGCATCTTAAAAGGCCGAGAAGTCGAGTTCCTGGAGGAAGACGGGAGACTCTGCGTGCGCGTTCCCGACTGCTCCGAGAAGGGGAAAGAGATAGTCCGTGGGATGACAGGAAAAGGGGATGTTCCTCTATCCACTGACGAGATCCTGGCGCTTACCAGGGGCAAGCGATGATCTGCCACAGCCTGTCGTTGCTTGCGTCATGCGACCGATATGTCGGATCCGACGGATCCGTCTTATTGCGTTTCGCCACGTTGCGCGTTGCGGTCGAGAGTGAATAACTTGGCGGCTTCCGTCCAGCCCGCGGCCTTCAACGCGGCGGCAAATGCCGTGTCACTTTGAACGACACGCACAAACTCGGCGGAGACGGTCTTTCCAGCGGCCCATGCCTCCAGCGAATCGAAGAATGCGTGCGACTTGCTGCCGCCACCTTCGCAGAGGCGCAGCAATGCCGGGTCGACGAAACCGAGACGGCGATACGTAAGCAAGCTCAACAGCGCCACTTCGAGGCGCGCGTGCCACGACTGTCGCCCGAAGCGATTTAGGTTCAGCAACGAGAGTGCTTCGCCGGTGTTGTTCACGCGCAGGGCTTCCAACAAGCGCAGCCAGAAGACCTCCTGTCGCGACACGAGATCCGGACGCGTTTCGCACACGGGTGCGAAGGCGCGTTCGTCCCAGAAGCATGAAGCAGGCAAGGTCCGCATAGACTGGACGAGCGGGCGCAGGTTGTCTTGCGGTGGCACGAGCGATTGCCAATCCACGGGCGCGGGCACGGCCACGCGGCTCCAGAAGAGCGTCTTCGTCCAAAGGAATCCCATCGAAGGTGCGGCAAGCCCTTCGGACCACACACGCACAGCCTCCGCGATTCTTCCGTCGCGGCGCAGGCGTTCGGCGAGCGCATCGCGAATGAAGGGGTCGCGGGGATTGACTGCCAATGCGGCCCAGTACGCAGCCT
>JBAZRU010000272.1:0-8552 GCA_041662805.1 Candidatus Hydrogenedentales bacterium
GACGGTCTGATCGGCCACCACGTCCACGGCCCCGGTGATGCCCCGCAAGGCTTCGGCTACCTGGTTCGAAACCTGCTGTATCTCGTCTTGGTTGCGCCCGAAGACCTTTACGGCAAGTTGCGTGCGCACACCCGTCGCCAACATATCGACGCGGTTGATAATGGGTTGAGTCCAAATGTTCGCCCACCCAATCTGGTGCACGGCCTTGTCGAGTTCTTGGATGATGTCTTGTTTGGTCTTCGGCCAGAGAAACACGCGCTTGCCGAGCTGAGTCGTGTATTGACCAATATCGATGCCGTGGGGGTGGGACTCCGCATGCCAAATAGTCTGCATCGTCGCCTGCGATTCCGTCTCCGCAAGGAGCGCTTCCGCGAACGCCGTCATGGCCTTAGGGAAGAGGACTTGGTTCGTTTCTTTCGTCCATTTGACCTTCGCGTCATATCGGAAACGCTCAAGGGCTTCGTAGGTTGTGAGGAAGAAGTCTTTGTGCCGAATCCCGAGCGTATCCTTTACCGCGGCGGTGACTTCTCCAAGCCGCGTCTCGACGGACGCCAGGAGTTCGGATGACGCGCGCCGGGTCGCGCCGGTTTCGGTCAGCCGAGCAAACACGGCGTCCGTCAGGTTTTCGACGTCTAGCAGCTGAGGATTGTGAATGAACGCAGCGCGGTGCGTCGACGCAAGTTCATCGGTCAACTGCTCCCGTGCTTGTTGTGCAAGCTCAACGGTCCATGCGCGATGGCCGTCGACTTGACGGAGTGCGCGCTCGATGACGAAACGCGCCGAGGCGTCGGCGAGAATCTCCTGATAGGTCATGAAGCGATCCATGGCGTCGAGGCGCATGGCGGCGTCAAGGCCATCCAACGCGCCAACCGCAATGCTGTTCATGAGCGATTCTCGTGCGGCAGGGCCGAGACTATCTACGGTATTGGATGCTTCCAATTGCGCGAAGAGCTTGCTTGCTTCCGCTTGAGCGTCCTCGAGCCGCACCTTTCGTTTTAGCCACTGCTCGCGCGGGTGCAATGTGATGATGGTTTCCACCATGTCGAGGGGAGACGGATCGGTCGGCGTGTCGGCACGACCACCCTTGCCTACAACCATTTCCACTTCGGGAAAGGCGCGAATCATGGCGTCGCGCGCCTTCAGATCATCGGCGACTTCGGTAACCGATGCGCGCGGGACCGTCACGGGCATATCCAGAATGCTTCCTTCGTCGAGCGGAGGCATAAACTCTCGCCCCAGGTGACGGGCCGTGTAGAAGCCAAACGCCAGAAGAAGAACGAACAACCACACGACCGTTTTGGGCCGTTCCATCAGAAAGCCCAACACAGGGCGGTACATCTCGATGACGCTGCGAATGAGCCAGTTGTTTTCTTCGCGCGAAAGCCTGCCGCGGACGAAGATGGGAACGATCGCGGGGACCAGGGTGATGGAAATAATCGCCGTGCCCAGTAAGGCGAAGGTCTTCGTGAACGCCAGGGGATGAAAGAGCTTGCCCTCCTGGCCCGACAAGGCGAACACGGGCAGGAAGGAGATGACCATGATGATGACGGAAAAGAAAATTGGACGGCCCACTTGGCGCATCGCACCGACGACGATTTCTGTGGTGTCGCCCGTGATGGGTTTGTCGCCGAAGTGCTGCGTCAGGCGGTGGGTGGCGTTCTCAAGCATGACGATGGCTTGGTCCACAAGGATGCCGATGGAAATGGCAATGCCCGAGAGGGACATGATGTTCGAGGAGATTCCGAAGCGGTCCATCAGAATGAACGCGATCAGAATGGACAAAGGAAGTGTGATAACGACGACGAAAACGCTTCGCACGTGGACGAGGATAACGAGAATGGCAATCGTTGCGATGATGATTTCATGCTCAAGGATAGTCCGCACCGTATCTATGGAGCTCTCAATCAGGCGGGTGCGGTCGTAGAAGGGGACAATGCGTACGCCTTCCGGCAGTCCCTTTTGAAGCTCGCGGACCTTGTCCTTGATGGCCTGGGTGACACGCAGCGGGTTTTCGCCGAAGCGCATCATGACCACGCCGCCAACGACTTCCCGCCCGTCTTTCTCAAGGACGCTGCGCCGGAATTCCGGACCCATCTGAACTGTCGCGAGGTCGCCCACAAGAACCGGCACGCCGTTACGTTCGGTCACGACCGTGTCCCGGATGTCCTCGATGTTTTGAATCCACCCTACGCCGCGAATGAGATATTCCGCGTTCCCTTTCTGGACGACGCGACCGCCGACGGAACTGTTACTTCGTTCGATGGCCGAGTAGATCGCGCCGATCGTCACGTTGTATGCGCGTAGGCGTTCGGGCGTCACGTCGACCTGATACTCGCGGGGCATCCCACCGACACTGCTCACCTGAGCCACACCCGGAACGGAGTTCAATTGGTAACGGACATACCAATCCTGGAGCGCGCGTAAGTCTCCGAGGTCTCTGTTATCGCCTTCGACTGTATACCAGAAGATCTGTCCCAGCGCGGTGGCGTCGGGTGCGAGATAGGGCACGACGTCTTGTGGTAAGAAGGTACTTGCGAGAGCGAGTCGTTCGAGCACGCGTGTGCGGGCAAAATAAAAGTCCACGGAGTCGTCGAATATGATGTTGATCATCGAGAAGTTGAATTCGGACGAAGAACGAACGGCTTTGACTCCGGCCAATCCTTGCAGGTTCACGGAAAGGGGATACGTGATCTGATCTTCGATTTCCTTGGGGCTGCGGCCCATCCAGTCCGTGAAGACGATGACTTGGTTTTCCGAGAGATCGGGGATTGCATCGATAGGCGTTCGCTGAAGCACCCATATGCCGTACCCGGTGATTCCCAGATAGGCGATGATCACAACGGCTTTGTTGCGGCAGGAGAATTCGATCAGTTTTTCTATCACTGCGCGACGACTCCGTTAGCCAGTGTGTTTGCGGCGTCCATTGTATTCGATAGCGGGGGTGCGATATACCGTCATTTCACAACTATGTTCTGATGATACTTTCCGTCCGGCCCGTGTACGTGTTTCACGCTGGACCCTCCGGATCCCTTTGTTGCGCACCCGGCCATAGCTACTGCCAAGCCCAACACGAATAGCGTGAACGCGATGCCCGTGCGCGTCAATACTTTCTTCATCATTCGATTCACCACCTCTCCCGAGTGTGCGGTAGACTCCCTCGATAACCGGCTTCTGGAGCGTCCGCCGTTGAACTTTGGGTGCGAAAGCCAAACGCGAGGCGTTCGCGGCTCGTCTTCGCACCCCCGCCGAGGTTGGGAGAGCAACTGTCATACCAATCCGCAGGTTCACCAGATTCCCCGTGTTTTGGCGCGTTGTGGCGCGACGCACTTTCGATTCGCACGCGATGCTAGTCAGAGGCTGGCGATGGTCTTGACCAAATCCTGGTGTCTATGAGAAATAACGGGACGCAACGGCAACGACTTCGACCACGGTTGGCCATGGGTCACCCTGAAGCGCCTGAACGTGGTCGCCGAGAGGCGCCCACACGGCAGGGTTGGTGGGGCCGAAGATCGCGATAGTGGGGCAACCGCAGGCGGCTGCGAGGTGGGTGATACCGCTGTCGTTGCCGATGTAGAGGAGGGTGGCCGTGAGTTCACGGGCGAGCGTAACGAGACTGGCCGTGCGCAAGACGCGCGCGGAGTGGGGGAGTTCCATGTCCTCTTCGGCGGGACCGGCAATCCAGGCAACATCGCGACCTTGGGATGCGAGTGCATCGGCGACTTCGCGATAGCGGTCCATGGGCCAGTTCTTGTGCTTTCCGCCGCTGCCGGGATGAATCAGGACGTCGTGCGTATGATCGCCGGGCGCGATGGGGAGGCGCAGGGGAGGCAAGTCTTCGTAGCCGAGGCATGATGCGTAGTAGTGCGACGCGTGGCGGCGCCAGTCGCCGGGCGGCAGGCCGGGGAAGACGAGCACGTCGCGCACGCCGCACGATTCGAGTGCGGCGCGGATTGCGCCGTCGTCTTTCATCCATACGACGGCGCGATGGAAAGGGTGCAGGAATCGTTCAAGGGTTGGCGAAGGCGTCGAGAAGACGCTGTGAAAGCCGGTGTCGTCAAGGTCGTGCGCGGCTTCGAGGAGTCCCGCGACTTCCGCAACGAGGAGGCGCGACCGAATTCCCGCCGCATGGACGGGGCCGTCTTCGTTGAGGCGCACGAGGCTTGGACACAACAAGAGAAGATCGCCGATGCCGCCTGTGTGCACGACGAGTGTTCGAATGGAGGAGAGCGATTGGGGGAGGTTCACAATTGTCCACCGCGGGCGACCGGGGGACTGGGGAATTCGTAAATCACGATGCGCGCCTCGCGATAGGGGGATAGGCCGTCTTTCAAGAGCTTCAATGCCGGCGGCGCATTCTCGGGCATGAGCAATGGTTTGAGGGAGGGGATTATGCCGGTCGAATAGCGTTCGTCGACGACGAGGTATTTTGCCCCCGCTTCTTTGGCGCGCGCGATAACTTGCTCGACGGTGTCTGCCGGATCGGGGCCCGTGGTCGGCATGTCCGCGTAGAAGCCGACTTGAGGTTTGCGCGACATGATAAGGCCGGGCGTCAAATTCTCCTTCATCCAACGGCCCGCGATCTTGTATTCGAGCGGCTGGTAGGACATGCGGCCCAAGTAGTGCGGGGCCACGTTGGCGACAAGCCCAAGGAGCATCATCGCCACGAGTAATCCCACGGGCGCCAAGCGCAGCGAGCGCCAGTGTTTTAGACGGTTTGCCTGATCGGCCACGAGCAAAATGCCTCGGGAGGACCACAGGATAGCGGCAATGGTGATGGGCATGATGTACCGCGGCTCGGGAAACGTGCTGTACACCGCGGCGACGAATTGCAGCAGGGCGAAGCAGACTATCACGAGCTCGAGCCGGAAATCGCGGCGAAGGTAGGAGGGGACGAAGAGTCCCACTCCCGCGAACACCAGCAGGTAGGGCCCGAGCATCGTGGGCAAGACCTCGCCGAAGAGTGCGAGGAACGTCCGCGCAAAGGCTTCGGCCTGTCGGAACAGCATGATAAGCAGGGCGGATTGCGAATTGGGGAACCGTGTGTTGATGGTGGCTCCGCCAGTGACTTCGAGCATGTAGATGGCGTACACCACGAGCAGAAACATGCTAATCAGGCCGATGGGGACAATACGCCACGGCCGGACTTCGTCGTCGCGGGGGTCGCGCAGGATCAGGGCGATGATAGGGGCCGCAATCATCAGGACGGTGCCTTCCGGCCGCGTCAGGTGAAGCGCGAAGAAGGAGAGCGGCGCGAGGACGATCCATACGTGGCCGCGCCGCATGGCCAGGACTAGCATATAGACGCCCGTGAACCATAGCAGCGAGGCGAGGGCCTCGGGGGCGACGCGGCAGCCATAGTCGACGAGCCACGCCCAGATGACAACGATGAGCGTGGCGATGCGCGCCATGCGCCGTCCCTGCATTTCGCGGGCGAGAAGATAGACAGGCACAACAAGCAGCGAGGAGGAAAGCAGCGAGATGGCGATGCCCGCCCACTCGAAATCATTGACGAAGAAACTGGTGAAGGCGCAGAGGGCGGGATAGAGCAGCGGAATTCGGGCGTAAAAACCAACAAAGTCGCCCGCCGCAAAATGGCGCGCGACATCAATATATTGGATCGAGTCAGCCGAGTCGATGACCCGCGGCGCAATCAGGAGAAATACCACCCGATACAGCGCGGCCAGCGCCACTCCAACTGCAATGTCGAACCCGATCGGATCTTTCTTGAGCGTCGGGTCGTTCACGGGTCCGTGACCTCTGTGAGCTACAATATACTGTAGCATCAAGGATTGCCGACCCGGGCAAGGCACTACTTCAGAAGGCTTCCCCGGATCCACCTTGTGTTGATATTAGCGCAATTAGCAGAATTGTTCAAGGAATACCGCGCCTCGCAGGAACCCCTCTTCGCGGATTTGCGAGCTATCTTCGTTCTCGATACTCAGGACGCCGTCGTAGCCGTTCATGCGCAGGTGGCTAACGAATTCGCCCCAGTTGATGTTGCCGAAACCGGGCACGACGTAACGCCACCAGCCCTTGCCATATACGCCTACGCGCGCACGCATGGCCTTGTCCACGAGGGTGTCTTTGGCATGGGTGTGGAAGATGCGGTCCTTGAATTGCGATATCGGGAGGAGGTGGTCGCATTCCTGGTGGAAGAGGTGGCTTGGGTCGTAGTTGAGACCGAAGTTGGGGTCGGGGATTGCGGCGAACATGCTCTCGAAGGTGTCGAGGCCTTGAAGGCATGTCTCGTACCAGTTTTCGAGCGCGATGTTGACGTTTTTCTTGCGGGCGTGCGCAAGGATAGGCTTGAAGGCCTTCGGCAGCACTTTCTTGATTGTCTCGTGCTTGGTGAGTCCCTCGGTTGGAAAACCGGCGAGCATGCACACGGTTTTGACGCCAAGCAGTACCGCCGCGTCGATGGTCTTCTTGGCGTGTTCCTGGACTCTGGCCATCTGCTTGGGGTTCGTGATGGCGACTTCGTAATAGGCGAGGGCGCTGATTTCGAGGCCGCGTGTGTCGAGCGCGGTCTTCAACTGGGCAGCCTTCTTTGCGTCAAACTTTACCGGATCGAGATGCTTGCTTCCCGGCTGGGCCATAACTTCGAGGCATGGAATCGCGGCCTCTTCCGCGAAATCGAGGACAATTTCAATTGGCTCCTTGCCGAACGGGGCCGTAAGCATTCCAACCTTCATGAGAATCTCCTTCCATTCGAGAATGGGGTTTTGCAGTTTGGAGCGTTGTCGGGAGAAATGTCAGGCGTGCACGAGCACTTTCATGACATCGGGCGCGGCGGCGCGTTCGAGGGCATGCAGGGCCTCCGCGAGCGGATACCGTTCCGTGACGAGCGAGCGGACTTCGACGGTGCCCAGCATGAGGGCTTCGAGCGCGGGTCGAAAGGGCCCGCAGCGCGAGCCGATAATGCTGATCTCATTGATGACGGGAACGCTGAAGTTCATCCGGGTTGGATTGGCCGCGGTGGTCTTCAGCACGATGGTTCCCTCGGGGCGCACCAATTCCATTGCGCGGGCCAGGCCCTCCGGAGACCCGGTGGCTTCCACGACGATGTCCGCGCCAGGCTCGACAGGGTCCGTTGCCGTGGCGACGGGGATCTGAAGTTTGCGCAACATGTCGAGCTTCCACGCGTGTTTGCCGATGCACGTCAGCTTCTTCGTGCGCAACGCGATGACTTGGGCGACGAGTTGAGCGAGTTTGCCGTCGCCGAGGACTATCACGCGGTCGTTCTGCGTGATGTCGAGTTGTTCGTCGATCCGAAAGGCCGCGGCCGTGGGCTCCGTGAACACGGCCACCTCGTCCGGCATGCCTTCGGCGACCATGTAGAGGTTTTCCTCCGGGAGCACGAAGTACTCCGCGAGGGTGCCGTTGCGATTCTGAATGCCGAGGACGGTTCGGTTGGGGCAGTGATGGGACAACTCGCTTTGGCAATAGCGGCAGCGCCGGCACACGCAGTTGATCTCGCCCACGACGCGTTTGCCTATGAGATGCGTGTTGGCGGCGCGTTCCACGACACCGACGAACTCGTGCCCGATGACGCCGCGATACCCCATGTATCCTTTGAGGATTTCGAGGTCCGTGTTGCAGATGCCGGTGACGAGCGTGCGAATGAGTGCCTCGCCGGGGCCGGGTTCGGGCGCGGGCAGATCCACCAGACGCGGCTCTCCATCGAATACAACTGCTCGCATCCGCCGACCTCCCCGTTGGTACACGCCACACCCACATGCCGAAACGTGTATTGAACACCTCAACGGAGAGAGAGTCAAGGGGGGAGCCGCGCCAGGCAAGAGGGAGCACGCTCACGGCCGCGGGATTCCTGGCCTTTGTCACGGTCGTTATGGGCTGCTATCATGCCCTCTCATTGCGCGACGGGTACCTCATCCTGAAAGGGGGAAGTGTTCAGGTATGGCGATTGAGCAGTATCAACCGAAATTGCGTGGGCTGAAAGATAACTTAGGACGGGTCATTCTCGGCAAGCCCGAGGCTATCGATGTATTGGTCATCGCGCTGGTCGCGGGTGGCTCCGTCCTGATTGAGGACGTACCGGGGGTAGGCAAGACGACGCTCGCGAAGGCGCTGGCGAAATCGGTTGGCGTGTCGTTCAGCCGTATTCAGTTTACGCCGGACTTGCTGCCCGCGGACATTCTGGGGTCGTCCATCTACAACCCCGTGACCGGGGCGTTCTCGTTTCACCCCGGGCCGATCTTCTGCAACGTGTTGCTGACCGACGAGATCAACCGCGCTTCGCCACGCACGCAGTCCGCGTTGCTTGAGGCCATGAGCGAGATGCAGGCGACCATTGAAGGGCACCTGCGGCCGTTGCCGGAACCATTCATGGTTTTGGCGACGCAGAATCCCGTCGAGTTTCACGGCACGTATCCGCTGCCCGAAGCGCAGCTCGACCGCTTTCTGGTGCAATTGGACGTGGGATACCCGAGCCCCGAGGCGGAAGTGAGTATTCTCAAGTCCCAGGCGCTAGCGCATCCCCTGGATTCCTTGGAGCAGGCGCTCACGGGCGACGAGGTGTTGGAAATGCAGCG
>JBAZRU010000273.1:0-5472 GCA_041662805.1 Candidatus Hydrogenedentales bacterium
CCGGAAGCGAAAGCAGATCCTTGCCTTCGAAGCGAATCTCGCCGCTGGGATGATAACCGGGGGGGGTGGCTACAAGCCGAAGTATCGAGAGCGCAGTCACGCTCTTGCCGCAACCGCTTTCCCCAACCAAGGCGATTGTCTTGCCGCCAGGGATATCAAATGTCACGCCGTCGACGGCGCGCCCGATGCCGGCGTCCGTCTTGAAATAGGTCCGCAAGTCCTTGATTTGCAGCAGAGAGTCGCAGCTTGTGTTTGCCATTTACACTCTCATCCGCGGGTCCATCGCGTCACGCAGGCCATTGCCGACGAGATTAAAGGCCGTTACCGTGCAGAAGATCGCTGCGCCAGGATAGATGGCCAGCCACCACGCGCCGCGGTTCAGATAGCTTTTCGATTGGAAGAGCAACTCGCCCCAACTTGCGGTAGGGGGGGGCACGCCGAACCCTAGAAAGCTTAAGGCCGACTCGATTAGGATTGCGCCGGCCACACCAAACGTGGCGCTGACCAGCACGGGAGACATGGCATTGGGCATGATGTGGCGGAAAATAACGCGCGAATCGCGCAAACCGCTTGCGCGCGCGGCCAAGGCAAACTCGCTCTCGCGCAGCTTGAGGAATTCGCCGCGAACCAGACGCGCGACACCGGTCCACCCCGTCAGCCCGAGTACGAACATGATGTTATAGATGCTGGGCGGCACGAAGTTGATCAGGGTGATAATGAGGACAAACACGGGGAATAGCATTACGATTTCGATTACGCGGAGAATAAGGGTGTCAATCTTCCCTGCGTAGAAGCCTGCGAGCGCACCCAGAAAGATGCCGATCAACACGGAAATCCCTTCGGCGACGAACCCGATCGACATGGACACGCGAGTTCCCCAGATAACGCGGGTCAATACGTCTCTGCCGAGTGCGTCGGTCCCCAGCAAATGCTTGCCACTCGGACCGGAAAGCCGGTTATACAAGTCGAAGGTGTGCGGACCAAATGGCAGGGGCGTGCGCAGGGCATACTCGCCCTCCGCCGGTTGCCAGCGGCGAAAATCCACCCATCGTAACTCGCTGTAGTCGATGACGTTTGGAAATACGTAACGGTGCCCGTCCTTGACCATGTAGATGGGCTTGTCGCTCGCGACAAAGGGCGCAAAGACCGCCGTCACGGCCAAGAAGAGAAGTAGTAGCAGCGCAAAGACCGCCATGCGCCGTTTCACAAACTGGCGTCCAATGATTTGCCAATAACCGAGAGACCTGTCGCTTGCCAAGGTTTCGGCGGGAAGCGTCGGTATATCCGAAACGGGGTTCGTCATTCGAATTTAATCCGTGGGTCAGTCAGTGCGTATAGAATGTCCGAGACGATGAGTCCGAATAATGTGAGCAGAGCCGAAATCGTCAATACGCCCATGACAAGCGGATAGTCGCGTCCGAGAACTGCCTCGAAGCTCAGTCTTCCCATTCCCGGAATGGAGAAGATTTGTTCGATGATGACACTTCCCCCGATCAGGGCGGGGATCAGTGCGCCAACGAGCGTCAGAATCGGGATCAACGAATTGCGCATGGCATACTTGAAGATTACGACCCTTTCGGAGAATCCGTAGGCCCGGGCAGTTCGAATGTAGTCCTGCCGAATGACATCCACCATGCCCGCGCGGGCGAAGCGCGAGACGATAGCGAAGTCCCAATACGTCAGGCAGACCACGGGAAGGACGAGATGCCAGGCGCGGTCGATCAGCCATTGCCCCCACGACATCTGGTCCGCGCCGAGCGAATTCAATCCATAGGTTGGGAACCAGCTCAGGAACTGGCCTCCGCCGAAGAAATAGATGAGCAACATCGCGGTCCAGAATGTGGGGAGGCTATAGAGAATGAATAAGATTAGCGTTATGAACCCGTCCGAGCGACTGCCTTCGTGCGTGGCCGAATACACGCCCAAGGGGATGGACAGGAGGTATACGAGGAGAAGGGCGATGATGTTCAGTTGCAGGGTGACAGGGAGCGCTTCCCCAATCTTCTCGCTCACGGGCCGGCTGTCTTTGAACGAGGTGCCGAAATCGAGCCGGCACATACGCCACACCCAAAGGCCATATTGTTGCCATATTGGTTTATCGAGGCCGTACATCTTCTTTGTCTGTTCAATTACGGCTTCGGTATTGACGGTAGAGGACATTGTGCCCTGGAGTTTCTGCAGACGCAGGAGTGCGGGATTTCCGGGCATGAACTGGAGCATGACAAAGGTGATCAGACTGATCCCGAGCAGGGACGGGATGATGAGCAGGAATCGTCTGATTAAGTACGCTTTCACGGTAGTCTCTCAGCGTGACAAGCTTCAACTCGGATATGCGACCACACCTTACTCATACCGCTGCAAACCTTTCGGCACCCACCATTCGGTTTGGTCGGCTCCCTTCGAATACACGTAAATGTCTCGAAAGCGCTTAGAAGTCGCATAGAGAATGTATCGGTTGAACAAAAAGGTATAGGGTTGCTCCTCGTGGAGTATCGCGTGGAGCCGGTGATTCAGCTCGATGCGTTTCGAACGGTCGAATTCCAGGCGGATGCTATCCAAGATTTGGTCGGCTTCTGCATTCTTGAAGCCAGGATAATTGGAACCCTTCTCGGTTTGCGTCGAATGCCAAATCTGATACGGCTCGGTGTTGTACGGAAGGGCCCAGGACAGAGACATCGCGTCGAAGGAGCGCTTTGTCACACTTTCTAGGAAGCTGGCCCATTCTCTCGGCGAAATCGTCATGCGGATGCCCGCGTATTCGAGTTCTTGCTTGAACACGGTGGCTAACAGGACATACTCCTTACGCCCTTCGGGAAACAGAAACACGAACTCGAACTTCCGTCCGTCCTTGTCCAAGATGCCGTCGCCGTCCGTATCCGCCCAACCCGCTTCGGCCAGGAGCGCTTTTGCGCGTTCCGGATCAAATGGCCACGGTTTGATGCTCGCGTCGTATTCCGGCGTCATCGTGGACTCCGATCCCGACACGACTTGGCCCAATCCCTCGAAGATGGTGTCGAGAATGGTCTGCCGGTCGAGCAGCATCGTCAAGGCCTGGCGGACGCGTTTGTCCTGAAACCTGGGGTCGCGCATATTCCACGCGATATACGCGAAGTTGGTTGCGTAGCCTGGAGGAGCGACGGTCGAGTACTTGTAGAACCGGTCGCTGAATTCGGGAGTGGCCATGCGCGTGACCCACTGTTCCGGGCGCGTTTCCCCCCAGTCGAACCCTTCCTGCGACAGCACCTGAAAGCTGACGTCGTCGTCGGTAATGATCTGAAAGGCCTGTTTCTTGATATGGGGGATACGGTCTTTGTTCCAGTAGTTCTCGTTTCGAGTGAGGACGATTTGCCGATTCGTCTCCCATTTCTCGAACGTATACTGGCCCGACCCGACAGGCAATCGATTGTTTGGGTGTTTGTTGAAGTCCTGGCCAGCGTACACGTGTTTGGGGTAAACGGGAATGCCGCCGCCAAGCATATCGAGATGCCTGAAGTAGGGCTTCGAGCAATGAAAGCGAATGGTGTAGTCGTCGAGCAATTCAGTGGAGGTCACGTCCTGATAGTAGTTTCTCAAGTCCGCGGTCTCGTTTGCAGGATTCTGAATGAGATCCAGCGTGAACTTGACGTCCTGCGCGGTAATGGGCGCACCGTCGGAGAAGGTTGCATCTTTCCGAACGTGAAACGTGTACGACAAATGGTCGTCGGAGATTTCCCAGGACTCCGCAAGAAGTGGTTTCCACTCCATAGTCCGGTTGTCGCGCTCAAGGAGCGTTTCGAAGATCGTGCTACACACTTGATTGCCGTAGGAATCGGCTGTGTCCAACAAGATATTGAGGTGGCCCGGTTCCGCGGGTAGGCGAAATACGATCCAGTCGCCATCGACCGGCGAATCGTTAGTCGCTTCGCTTACGAGCGAGTTGAGCGGCGTGAGTCCTCGCGAGATGAGCTTCTCGTCTCCCGCTTGCCCACATCCAGCGACTGCGGCAGCAAACAGTAACAGCAGGGCAAATCCCGAGAGCGACGATCGCATAACGCAACTGCTTGTCGCAGTGAACATGGAGCCGGCACACGACGAGAAGGTATTTCGTCCGTGTGACGACAGATTGCCTGTGAAACGTAACGCCGTTACCACGCGTGGACTTCCAACCAAGACGAAAATGGGGTTGGCGCGTGGGAGAAAAAAAGAGTGCTGCGATGAAGAACCTGGATTCCGATAACAAGACTCGGACAAGACATTCAAAGCAACTCCGCCATTTTCGTTAGCCTGCAGTGCCGACTTCATCATAGCACACAGCGGAGTCGCGTCAGAAGGCAAAATCGGGTTCGACGAAGGCTGCCCCGAGGGCCATGTCCAGCATACCGAGTTTCTCGTAGCGGAACTGTTCCGCGTAGGTCATCCCCGCCTTGTCTCCCACCGCTGCCCAGAACCGGCGGACGCCGGCCTCAACCAGGGCAAGATGGCCCCTTGGGCCGAGATCTCGCAGCGCGGGCAGCTCCAACCCGAGGACCTCGGCTTCCGCAATCATGCTGTTCACCGTAAACGCCATTTGGCAGTCATGCTTCAGCAGGGCCTCGATCTTCTTGTCCATGGTTGTAGTGATATCGACAAACAATTCGGCGTTCCAAGGATATTTCGCGAACCAATACGCTTCGGTTGTTGTGTACGGTTCGTGCGCGTGCTCGGGGTGAAAGAGCGGATTCCCGCTGAAGCTTGCGGCTTCGAGCGTGGCCATCGCGACCATGCGATGGTCGGGGTGCTCTTCGCAGGGGGCAAACGGATCCCAGCTCATCACGATGTCCGCGCGCACCTCGCGAATCACCGCCATGATCTTCTCGCGGAGTATGTTTGGCGGCGTCTCGTTTAGCAATCCATCCGGATATTCCCCGAAGCGCACTTCCTTCAGGCCCAATACCCGGCCTGCTTCGAGCGCCTCGCGCGCGGAAATCTCAACCAGCTCGTGAGGCGGAAGACGGTACGACCCCTTCGAGTTGTCCGTGAGGATGTATTCGTAAACGTCGTAGCCTTTTTCGAAGACTAATCGAGCTATCGTGCCCGCTGCCATGAACTCCATGTCGTCGGCATGAGCCGTCACCACAAGTACGGACTTCTTCCTTGCCACGGCCTACTCCTTTCCCAGGCCCGGCGCGCCCTGCCTGCGAAGCCTTACTCCGGGATTTTATTGTCACCTTCCGGACATTCCCGGCGCAAATCCGGAGGGCGGACTTTCTAGTCCGCCTCTTCTCCCAAACCGGTTTCCTTCCCAAGTGACGGACTGGAAAGTCCGCCCTTCGGCACGCGCCCTCCGGCACGGAGCGCTTGACACCCGGCGGGGCCGCCTTCAAAATGAGGGCCTGCAAAGCGAATGCTCAACCCAAGAGAACAAACGCGATTGCCGCGATATTGCGGCCTTACATGGAGAGCGATCCTATGAACCTCTCGCGTAGACAGTTTATCGGCCTGATAGGTGCGGCG
>JBAZRU010000273.1:5482-8008 GCA_041662805.1 Candidatus Hydrogenedentales bacterium
GCGGGATTGGCGGGGTGCGCGCGCACTGGCCTCGACCGAATCGCCGACGTCTACCTGATGCCGGGTGGTCCTGGGCGCGTCACATTTGCCGCAATCAACGACTTGCACGTATTGGATACGCGGAGCATCAGCATCGTGGTCCGCGCCGCGGAGATGATCAACGCCAATTCCGATGTGCGCTTTACCGTGGTGCTGGGCGACCTCGCCAGCGATGGTCAACTGACCGAACTCAACCTGGCCCACGACGCTTTGAGCCGCCTGGAAAAACCTTGGTTTGCCATCCCCGGGAACCACGACGTGAATATGGGCGCGAAGGACATCTACAACAATTACCGCCGCTTTTTCGGGGAAGTTGACCGCCGCCAGGAAGAAGACGGCTGGCTGTTCATCGGCATTGATTCGTGCAATGAGAACAAGTCCGATGTGTCCATACGCCCGGACCAGATTGACTGGTTGAAGAAGCAGCTCAAGCACACGAATGGCAAGCGCCCGATTGCGCTTTTCGCGCACCATCCGTTTAACCCAAGCACCAAAGCCTATCGCGTCCAAAATGCCGACGAGGTTCTCGGGCTGTTCGCGGAACACAGCCTCAAGATGGTGGCATCGGGTCATTTCCACGGAAATCAAGAGGAGACCCGCGACGGCGTGTTGTTTACTACGACCGCGTGCTGCTCGTCCACGCGCGACAACCACGACAACACGACATCGAAGGGGTTCCGGCTCTTCCACTTGGACAAAGACAGCGTGAAGACAGAATACGTGGAGGTTGTCGCGTAGGAGAGGGCCGTCGTTATTCGGACGCGAGGGTTTCGAGCCGAAACCGTTCCCCGGTCGCGAGCGATTGGGCCACGGCATCGACGATGCCGTCGAGATCCGTTTCCTGCACGTGGGACAACCAGACATTGTCTGGGAAGATCATGACGTTGGGGCCGTCTTCGCACTTGTCCATGCAGCCGGACTGGCTCACGCGGACCTTGGATCGTAGCTGGCGGTCTTTGATCATCGTCTTCAGCTTGTCGCGCAATTCGCAGCCGCCTCCGCCCGCGCAACACGCGCGCTCGCCCGGCTCGCGTTGGTTCGTGCACACGAAGATGATCTTTTCGTGCGGGAGCGGATTGGTTTCCATAGCGTTGTTCAGTCCCTTTTCTGAGGGGTGTACTGTCCCGACTGCCCGCGCGCGATGGAGAGCGTTTGCCATTGAGCGCCCTTGCGCATGCGCGCGAGATACACGATCTGCCCGACATGATACGGCACATGCGCGAGTTGGCGCTGAATCGCGTCAAGAACGGAAAGCTTCTGACCGCGTATGGAGATGTCTTTCAACAAATCCTCGGGCTTCAAGGAGCGCACCGCGTTCAACAGGCAAACCCAGCCGTGTTCCCACTTGTCCATGAGGTCCGTACGTGAAACGTTGCCCGGCTCGACGAACTCGCCGTCGCGGTCTCGCGAAGACTTCTCGCCGTCCGTGGTCAGGAAATCCGTCCACCGCGAGAGCATGTTGCCATGAAGATGCTGAACGATGACGGCGATCGAGTTGGATTCGGAATCGGGATGCCAGGCAAGGTCCTCAGCCGAAAGCTGCGTCATGGCTTTGTCGCCCAGTTCTTTCACGCCCTCAAAGCGATAGAGCACCGATTCAAGAAACGCCGCGCCAACAGCATCACCGCCCATGCATCAGTCCTCCGTGTTACCGCGCAACACCGCGTCCAGAAGGTCCTCAGCGTCCTTGGGTTTGACGCCCGTGAACCACCGGTCGCCCGGTGTAACGACCACATTGGGGCCGTCGCAGCACTTGCCGAGGCAGCCCGTTCGCGCGCACCGGATATCCTCGTCGAGCGCACGATCTTTGATGAGTTCGCGAAGCTCGTCGCGCAGCTTCTTGGATTTCGCTTCGGCACAATTGTCATCCGTGCAAACGAAGATGATATGCCGATACGGGTTACGCTTCTGTTTCACCGGACGCCTCCTGTATGCGCAGTCTTGATGCCTATGTGTAACGCGCGTCCGGATGGAAACACACCACGGCCGCTGTGGTGCCCGTCGGCGAGAATTCTCCCGCCTCGGTAATCCGCACGCCGATGAGCTCCGTCGCGTGGAGCGTGTCGAGAATGGTCCGGTTGTATTTCGTGTCCGCCATGGCCGGGTAGCCGGGCGACCAGCGAATGCCGTGCTTTGCATCGAACCCGAGCCGGGCGCGCATTTGCCCATGGACGTAGTCAGCCAAGTCTTCTGCGACGCGATCGGAGATCCCTTGCAGATAGAGCGTCGATTCCGAATCTCCCGCTTCGCGGAACTTGGTGATGTGATAATCCACATGCGGGCCGCTAGTCGTGATCTGGACGCCTATCGCGTCGAACTGCCCCGATGCGACTGGGTGAAAATACTGGGCCGCGCAGACCGTATCCTTTTTCCCCGGACCGATCACCAAGGAGAACCCGAACTTGCAGACAACGCGCGTGAGATCGTCGGGGTCGTAAACGATGACTTCATCGCCTTCCGACTGACACGGGTACACGCCGCAGATGC
>JBAZRU010000274.1:0-8496 GCA_041662805.1 Candidatus Hydrogenedentales bacterium
CGCTTCGCCTGCCGCGCGGGTTTGACCCTCATGGAGCGCGCCCGAAGCGAAGGTCAATTCCACGACCTCCTCCACGAAGAAGCGCTCACCTCCATCCCCTTGGCCGACTCCGACATCTCCGCCGATGCCATCGCCGCATTTGTCGAAAAAGTATTCCTCCAAACCCGGGTCAGGCGACTGGTCTTCAAACGCTCCCCCTCCCTTTTCTGAGCCAGATTCCCCTGTAAGACGTTGCATGACAATATGTTGCGCTCTCCATTCGTATTCTCCGGAATATGAGACACCCCGCGCCAATCATGTATTTTCTGTAATGAAGGAACTCTTTCGACTTTATGGTAATTGAAAGAAGCAGGGGGGTGCCCTATACTCCCCAAAGGCACCGTTGTGTACGGAAAGGCGGTAGCGTATGTGGCGCTCTCGCGGCAAATCGACGGGCAAAGAGGGGTAATTCATAGCCATGACTTGGAAGAATACTGTCCTGCTGGCGGCCGTGCTGGCAGTTCTGGCGCCGGTGGCGGGTGCCGTCGTGTCGCTCGTGGATGCGTCAGGCGTGCAATTCGACATCAACACCAACGTGGCGGCCACCACTTCGATCAGTGCCTCGGGTTCCGCGAAGGAAGTCGAATACACAACGTCGGTCACGGGAGTCACCACCAGCCTGGGTGCAACCGAAACGTTGCTCCTGACCAACGGCGTCGATGGATACGCCGGGCTGCTCGTAAACGGTGTCAGCTACAACCAGAACGGCTCAGTGACAACGTCATGCCAAGGCGAGACGTCGCTGACGGAGCGGCAAATTGTCTTCGCGGAACAAACCATCGATGAATTCACGGTCCAGCGCAAAGTATTCGTGCCGGACGACGAGTCCTTCTGCCGCTGGCTGAATATCATTACGAACACCTCCGCGTCCGACGCGGATGCGACCCTGACCCTTGTGGGTTCGCTAGGTTCCGGAGCCGACACGGTTATCGGCGCCACATCCACTGCCCCCGTCAACACGGTGACGACATCGGACCGATGGGTCGTCACATACAAGGATTACGATGGGGGCGGGCATTCCGCCAGCCCACGCCTTGGCCATGTACTCCAAGGTCCCGGACGCCGAATCGGACCGTCCTCAGCTACGTTCACTGCCGGAACCGCCAACATCGCAACGGAATACAGCTTTACTCTCGACGCAGGCGAGACCTTCATCGTCATGCAGGTCCTCACGGCGAAGCCGAACATCGACGATGCAAAGACGCAGTGCGACGCAATCCTGGCGTTGCCGGAAGCCCTCCTCACATGCCTGACCGATGCCGAACGGTCGGAAACCGTTAATTTCGACTTGGTCGCCCCGACGGTCTCCATCACTTCTGCGACAAGCCAGACCACCAGCCAGTCCCCAATCCCCGTCACGGTCACGTTTAGCGAAAGCGTTACCGGCTTCGTAATCGGCGATTTGGTAATTGACAACGGTTCCGCCTCGAACTTCTCGGGCTCGGGCACGACGTATACGTTCAACCTAACCCCCACTTCCTCCGGCGAAGTGACCGTGGACATTCCCGAGGGCGTTGCGAAGGATGGGGGAGGAAACTCCAACACCGCCGCCACTCAATTTACACGGACTACCGACGCGGAAGCGCCCTCGGTTGCTATCTCGAGCATCACGTCCAATCCCAGCAGCATCAGCACCGTCATCCAGGTTTTGGTGACGTTCAGCGAACCGGTGACCGGTTTCACGAAGAGCGATGTCCTGATTACCGGCGCGCAATACCATTCGTCGGGTCCCTTCAGCGGCACCGATGCGGTGTATACGTTCAGCCTTCTGCCGGTGAAGGTCTCCGGTTCCGTGACGGTCACGATTCCCGACGGCGTCTGCACCGATGACGCGGGCAATGCCAATACGGGCGCGGTTTACCAGCATGGCGTCGCCGCGGGTGCATCGTGCTACTCCGGCGCAAAGGCCGACTCTACGCCCCTTCAGGCCGGACTCATCGGCCTGATGCCGCTGTGGGTGGCCGCAGCTGGTCTCGTTGCATTGGAAGCGCGTTCGCGCCGCAAACGCAATCGCTCCTGACGCAATCCACATAGAGAAACAAAAGAGCGCGCAGCCCCGCTGGCTGCGCGCTCTTCGTTTATACCTATGCGTATACGGGCAATTCGTACCCTTTTCGATACTCCCGCTTCAGATACGTGTTCGCCTCGTCGTCCCCAACGCATGAACCCACCGTTGCGTCAAAGTTCAGCGGCCGCCCAATGCGCGTCGAGATGTTCCCGAGATGGCACATCGTCGCCGAAATCGCCCCCTCTTCGATGGGGGCATTCAACAGCGAAGAGTCATTCGCCTTCACGCATTCGACGAAGTTCTTGACGTGGTTTTCCCACTCGTGGCCATCACCGATCCGCTCCGGTTCCTTCCCAATGAGCGTCAGGAAACATCCCTTGCTCCCGTCGAACGAAATCGCGCCGTCATCGCCGAAAAAGACGGTCCCATTCTCGATCCCGTCCGTCTGATAGTTGGTCCACAAGCGCATCTCATACATGAGATAACAGTCGTCGTATTCGTACGTCACGGTCTGCGTATCCGGCGTCTCGTGGTCGTCCTCGTAGAAAAGCTGTCCGCCCGTACCGGTGATTCGCTTCGGCATGCCCACGCCAAGTCCCCACCGCGCCACATCGAGCTCGTGTACCCCGTCGTTCGCGATGTCCCCGCAGCCATAGTCCCAGAACCAATGCCAGTTGTAGTGCCACCGGTTCTTCGTAAACGGATGCTCCGGCGCGGGCCCGAGCCACATGTCGTAATTCACGCCGGGAGGCGGGGCTTCGACCGCCGCGCGCCCGATGGGCGCCCGTAATTGCTGGTTGATGGCCTTGGCCATGCGCACCTTCCCGATCTTCCCGTCGCGCAGCATCTGCACGGCCGCCTTCACCCCCTTGCCGCTGCGCGCTTGCGTTCCGTGCTGCACGCATTTCCCCGCTTTCTTCGCCGCGGCCACCAATGCCTGGCACTCATGAATGTTGTGTCCGCACGGCTTCTCCACGTAAACATGCTTTCCCGCCATCAACGCCGCAATCGCAATCGGCGTGTGCCAGTGATCGCACGTCGCGATGCTCACGCTGTCGATGGACGCATCGTCGAGGATGCGGCGATAATCATCGACCTTGGCCACCTTGTCCGGATACGGAGTCGCAGCCGCCGCGGCGTCGCGCCGCTCGGGATCCACGTCGCACACGGCAACCACTTCGCAGATGTCGAGTTTTGAGAAGCCGCCCGTGTGCCGCTTTCCCTGGCCCCCTACCCCGATCACGGCGTGCCGCACACGCTCACTCGCGGCAGCCCTGGCCGGGGCGCTCGATAGTGCCGAGGCGACCGCCAGCCCAGCCCCAGTAGATTTCAGAAACGATCGACGCGAAAGAATGTCCATGATTCCCTCCAAACCTCCCCGATTGTCTTGTCCCTTAACCGGCTGGCCTGATCGCCATGCCTCATGAGTATGCACCACTCGCAAGTCCTTCGGCTACGCTTTGCGCAGGAGACCCGACAGCCCTCCGCATAAACAAATGTAGGGACGTTTCGCCGAAATGTCCTCCGGATGCCAACGCACCGGCCCACGCCAATCTTTCTATTCTTTTTGCCTGTATTGCGGCCAACTCGCGTTGACAGAATTAGGGGTGGGTGGTAGAGTTTGAAGAAGTGGGGAACAGACGGTTTTAAGTGCGCGCGTATTCAAGGGGGAACTCATGAAGTTCTTTTTCTGGGGAATCTCTGTCTTTGCGATTATCCTATTGTCTCCAACGGTTTACGCAGCTCCAGCTGCCCCTATTGAACTCACGCTGTCACAGCCCGACGGCGCCACGTTCACAGCGAAAGCCATGGGCGACGAGTTTGCCAACTGGCTGGAAACGTCCGCCGGGCAAACCGTCGTCCGAGAGAACGGCATTTGGTACTACGCACTCAAAGCGGCAAATGGGCAATTGGCTGCATCGCCGAACAAAGTGGGTGCGCTATCCGCTAAAGCATTGTCTGCCTTGCCGTTGCACCTGAGTCCATCCGTTAATCCGAGAGCATTCGAGGTGCACACGCCGCGGTCGCTCGCGGCAAGCGGCAAAAAATCGCTGACGCACACCCAGTACGTCTTGACGGTGCTCGTCGACTATCTCGATATCGCCTTCGTCAACTCGGACGCGAATCTTCAAGCTTCGATGTTCGGCGCGACCGACAGCGTCAAGGAGTTCTTTCTCGAGAATACTTACAACGGGTTTACCGTGACGCCCGCGCCCGAGACCTACGGAACCGCGAACGACGGTATCGTCCACGTCGTCCGGCCCATCAACCATCCGAATATCGGCAGTGGCGACTCACGGTCCGAAGCCAGCGCAATCATGAGCGCCGCGAATGCCAGCATCAATTACGCGAGCTTCGATTCCAATGCCGATGGATCGGTCACCTCCGACGAACTGGCCATCGTAATGATTCTCGCCGGATACGAATATGCCTACGGCGGCGGAACGTACACACCCGCGGTGTGGGGCCATGCATGGAGCCTCTCCTCGCCGTTGTCGCTTGATGGCGTCGCTCTCCAGCCTTTCACCATGTTCGGCGAACGCCACCGGAGCTACGCCGACGACGACCACCAAGCGACCATCGGAATTATGTGCCACGAGCTTGGCCACCTCATGCTGCTCTTGCCCGACTTGTACGACACCAACGGCGGCTCCGAAGGGATTGGCGAATGGGGCTTGATGGGTTCCGGTAGCTGGAACTATGCGGGCTCATGGCCTGGCGATAGTCCGTCGCATTTGTCGGCTTGGTGCAAGACCGCTCTGGACATCGTCACGCCGGCGGATATTTCCACCGACACGGCCGGGGCCGCTATCCTGCAAGGCAACAGCAATGCCTCCATCCTGCGCATGTGGATCGACAAGTACCGGATTGGCGAATACTTCCTGATTGAGAACCGCCAGCTATCGGGATACGACGCGGGGCTGCCGGGAAGCGGGCTGCTGATATGGCATGTCGATGAACGGCAATCCAGCAATGCCGACGAATCGCACAAGATGGTGGATCTTGAAGAGGCGGATGGATTGGCAGACCTCGATGCAGGTTTCAACCGGGGCGACACGGGCGACCCGTATCCGGGAAGCACGCTGAAGACCACGTTCAACGACGCGGGCAATCCCAATTCCAAAGACTACGCCAACGCCGCCACTGGCATAGCCGTCACGAACGTGTCCAACTCCGGTCCCAGCATGACCGTCGACCTTACGACCGGCGCCGCCGCCGACAAAGGCAATCACGTGAGGTATGACGAGTATGGCGCATCGGCGTATGGCTGGGGATATGGCTTTGTCGCCGTGTGGACGGCCCTGCGTGTGACCAACAACACCTCAATGGACCGGCTCGACGGATTCGAGGTCTTTATCGCCGACACCTCCGCGACCATCGACTTCGAACTGTATGAGTCGATTCCTGGCGGAATGCCAACCACCCTGCTGCACAGCCAATCAGGGTTTAGCGCCGTCTATGGGTGGAATCGATTCCTCCTCGACACCCCGCAATCGTTTCCCCCTGGAAGCGACCGGGTCATCGCGCTCAGGATTGTGGGGGCGACCAACGGATGGCCCGCTTGTTCCGAATACGGCGGCGCAAATTCCGGGCGCAGCTACATCAACAGCAGTACCTCGGGTGCGTACTATCAGCTCCCCGAAGACCTGAACCAAATCGCCCTCTTGAGCAGCTTCGAACCCACCGTCGACTCGATTGTGCGCGCAAGCGCCACTCCGACCAATGCGGCATCCGTTTCCTACACGGTAACATTCGACAAGTCCGTGACCGGCGTCGATAGCGGTGATTTCTCGTTGACCACCACCGGAATCAGCGGAGCCTCTATCACGGGCATCAGCGCCGACACAGGAGCAACACGAACCGTGACGGTCGGCACCGGCACGGGCAGCGGAACCCTCCGCCTCGACCTCGACGATGACGATTCAATCGTCGACGGCATCGGCGGTCCCTTGGGAGGCGTGGGAGTCGCGAACGGCGACTACGTGTCCGGAGAAGTCTACACAATCGACAGGACGCCCCCAACCGCACCAACCGTGACGGGCACGACGCCGACCAACGACACGACCCCAACGTGGTCGTGGACAGCGGGCGGCGGCGGAAACGGCACGTTCCGTCACCAATTGGACAGCCAGGTGGGCACATGGACCGAGACCACCGGAACGTCCTACGCACCGGCCACGGCGTTGACTGAAGGCGCGCACATCCTCTATGTCCAAGAAAGGGACGCCGTCGGCAACTGGTCCTCCTCAGGCAGCTTCTCGATAACCGTGGATATCGCCGCGCTCACCATCGACATCGACGCGCCGTCCGTCACCCTGACCAAGAGTGGGCCGGTGCAATACACGGTGACGTACCACAACGCCGCCTCTGTGACCCTTGATGAGACGGACATTTCCCTCGTGACCACCGGCACGGCCAGCGCGACCGTCGCGGTGTCTGGCACGTCCTCCGGAGAACCAAAGACGCGCACCGTAACCCTTAGCGCCATTACCGGCGACGGCCCCCTCGGTTTCTCCATCGCCGCAGGCACAGCCACGGACGCCCTGAACAACAGCGCTCAGGCAGCGGGCCCAAGCGCATCCTCTACCGTGGACAACACACGGCCAATTATCACGTTGCTCGGCAGCAACCCGTTCGATATCAGCCAGGACGACCCCTACACCGACGCCGGCGCAACCGCCACGGACAATATCGACGGTGATATCTCGGGCGCGGTCGTGATCGACAGTAGTTCCGTCGACACAAGCATCCAAGGGAGCTACACGGTCAACTTCGACGTAACGGACGCGGCAGGCAACACCGCCAACACCGTCACCCGCACGGTCATCGTCGGCGCGCCCGTCCCGCTCAAGGTGTGGCCTATCGCCGCGGCACTCATGCTAGTTGCCCTCCTCACAATCAGGAGGTCCGTCCGCGCGCAGTAAGGAAATCATCGCAATCAGCTCTTCTCTGTGAGCGTGCTAGCTGTGCGGCAGAGATTTGCGTTAGGTTCGCCTTGCTGATGCGACGTTGCTATCTCAATCGGACGCTCGCAAGGAAGTCAAGAAACTGATCCGCGAATCTGAAGAGGGCATAGAACGCTCGAAAGAAAATGATGCATCGACCTTGGAGAAGTCCGTAGATAGCGACTAGCAAAAAGAAAGGCTTCCCCAGCGATGAAGCGGCGTTTCTATCCTTTACTGCGGCAGGTGCGGCGGCGGTTTCCTGCTTGCATTGGGCGATCCACCGTCGTAAGTCATCCATGTCGTACCGAACTTTTCGTCCGCAACGACAAAAAGGAAGCTGCGGCATTCCAACACGGGTGGCATTCTTGGATCGTAGGCGGCGGAGAGTTGAGCGGGAGAGTTTCAAGTACTGGGCAGTTTCGTCTTCGGTAAGCAGTCCTGTGTACATATTTGCACATCCTATGGTGGGGAAGCAGGCAGAAAATGCGTGCTCCCATATCCTGGAACGTGACCTGTCCTTATAATACAGCAAAACTCCTTTCATTATCAACATAATTCGGCTCAGAGCAGATGACACGGAGTGATGGAAGAGACAGTGGGGATTACGCCATCTCATCTTCGCCCCTTCCGTGTGGTAATCTGTCAGCGTCGCGGGTGAAGCAACTCAAAGGAGTGGCCGAACGTGAAGCACGCAATTCTTGACGAACTTCGGCGTAGTCCAAGATTGGTCATGCCCCTGTTTGCCGTGGGCATATTGATCGCGGCCGTGGGTTGTCCATCCGCGAATCAGATTTGGCGCAGTGCGCTCTACCCCTCGAATTGGACACCGGCCTTCGAGGACAACGCGGGCCGTTACCTACACGACTTCTCGTATGCGGGCTATCGCTATGGCGAAGACAATCCGCCCAGCCCCGCGCCGGGCGCGGTCTTCAACGCCGTGACCGGGTATGCCGCCGACAACACTGGCGCCACCGACGCCACTGCCGCAATCCAGGATGCCATCGACGACGCGTCGCTCTCGGGCGGTGTCGTGTTTCTTCCCGCAGGTCTGTATCGCTTCGACGGCGTGCTTAACGTGGTCGCGCCGGGCGTCGTCATCCAAGGCGAAGGGCCGGAGTTGACCCGCCTCTATTTCACGAAGACCGACGCCATGGCCTACAACGCGCACATCAACTTTCGCGGCAATGTCGTGCGCGGGCCGGATATCTTGTTGGCCCAAGACGCCGAAAACCGCTCCTTCGACGTCTTCGTCGCCGATGCCTCAAGCCTCACCGTCGGCGACGAGGTCAGCCTCGGCTGGGTCATCACGGACGAGTTCGTCGAAGAACACGCCATGACCGGTACCTGGGTCGTGTTCAACGGGCTCTGGAAACCCATCTTCCGCCGCACCGTCGTCGCCATCGACACCGCCGCTTCGCCGCACAAGGTCACCTTCGACGTGCCCCTGCGCTACGTCGCGAAAGTGCGCGACGGCGCGAGCCTGCGCAAAGAATCCGGCTATCT
>JBAZRU010000275.1:0-3670 GCA_041662805.1 Candidatus Hydrogenedentales bacterium
ATTGAGTCAACGCGCGCATCTTCCAGCTCGTTACCGCGTATATGTGCTCCGGAATGGAATGGTCCAGGAGTGAGAGAAGCATGGGCGGTGACTCGTCCGTGAATCCGAACAGCATGAAGGCGCCGACGGTGCGGCTGCCTTCGGTTATGTATTCCTTTAAGTAGTCGTTGCCGGCGCTGTAGTTCACCGTGTTGCCGGTAACAACAGTGAAGTTTGCCCCCAGCACTGCTCGCCACGCGTTGTTCACGACGGTTTCGGGGACGTCTAGGTTGACACCCTTGCCAAGAAGCCGTTGCCACGTGGTGACGCAGCGCTGCCGTTGATTGCGATACTCGTTGCCGGATAGAGACGCGGTCGTGGCGAGTTTTGGAGCCGCATCGGTGAATACTGCAAGTACGGCCTCTCCACCCGGTGCGAGCGTGGCGGCAAGTGTTTGTCTTGCGGGATCCCACTGCCAGTTCGAACCGGCGCATACGAAGACCTGGTGACTGTCGTTGCACAACTGGTGGCCATTCAGGCGCAGGGACTCGGGCGCAGTCACGTGCGCCGAGACCATTCCCTCGCGACCGGCATCGAGCGCGAAGCGCACGAACAACACCCCATGGTTTGCCATGGAGGGCTCGACGCTCACGAAGGCCTCTTGTCGATACGTTGCATCTCCTTCGCGATAGCTCATCTCGATGATAGGTAGATAGCCATTGGCTAACCAAGGGCCGTCAAGCCGGGCCAAGTCGTCGCCGTATACGGCGTCTGTTGGCCCCACGCGAAAGCTGATCGGGACTCCCACATCGCTCTAGGCGTTGCCGCCGCCTTTTGCGTTGATGGCGCTGCCATTGCTCACCAACCGGGCCTTGCATTCATTGCGTGGAGCCGCCAAGACGATAGGGTAGTGCCGGAACGCAGCGTTTACGTAACGCAGTGGCGGCATTGCCTCCGCGAAGAATTCATAGCTGGGTCCGTCGGGTTGACGAAGCCCGGAGTCGCCCAAAATGTCCGTTCTCGCCTCGATGACCTCGTCGATGGTAGGTGACCTATCCGCAGGCTTCGGATCATCCGACTTCGTCTGAGCGGATGCGAATATGGCTATAGCAGCTAGCATCACCAGCACGGGTTTCAATGTGCTCATGATCTGGGTCCCTTTCGCTTTGAAACTCAAGGTACAGGGAGCATTCTCTCGCGCTCAAAAGACTCACCGTTTGGGCACAAGAAGAGTCTGCGTCCGTGTTGGAGAAAGCGGATGTGACCATTGATGAGTAAGTCCGAAGGCGTCAACGCCAGGAACGGTTTCCCCAGCGACGCTGAGTGTGCCGCATTGAGGTCGCCGTGCATTCGGCGCTTCATTTCTGGAGTATCTTGGGTGAGAGCACGGCCTGGATAGCGTCCAATCGCCTCGTACTTTCGCTGAGGGTAGGGCAGATCCACCCGCCTTCATCGAACTCGTTCCATGCGTATACGAGCACAGTTTGGGCTTTCACAACGTCTGGGTTAGCCTTCGACCACGCTATAGCGTTCTCAAGATGCGCTGCCAACTCCTCCGGCTGGGGCGCCTCGTAGTACTGCTCAATGTCGCCATTCTTGACCCAAGGCACAGGAGTCTCTACACGGGGTCGCATGTCCCAGCCCGCACTTACGAGTGGCACTACCTCGCACCCTGTGGTTTTGAAGGTGTCCCAGCAGCGCTCCGTGTGAGCCACAAGGGACAAATAAGGCGCGGCTTTGGCGCCTCCACTTGATGCATACGCGCCGATTGCGTCCAATCCTAGTTTGAGCAACTGGTCTTTGAGGACATTGTGGGACCACCCCTGGCCAATGATATACGGATTGGGCAGTCCGTGCGCTTCGGCCGCCTCGCGCAACGCCTGGAAGGCGTCATGGGCATCGTCCCAAGTGCCGAATGCTCCGCTGCCGACCAAGGATTCAATACTGTAAATATAGACGAGTGGGCGACCGCCGAGGACTCTCTGATAAGTAGGTTCTCGGAAATACTGCACATATCGCTCGACCTTCTCCGGCCAAGCCGTTGAACCTCCGCGGGCTTCCCAGCCCCCTTGGAGATTCAGGCAGAAGTTGACTTGATGTCTAATCTGGCTGGACAGATAGAGTTTTATACCCAAGCTCAAGGCATGTTCCTCCGGATACACGACAAATGCCCAGTAATCGATCCCGGCTTTGCTGGCGTAGTCAATCTCCTTGTCCATAATGGTCTGGGTGTTGGCTCGCACCTCGACCGCGCGTTCGCCGATAACCTTTGCATAGAAGGGCAATCGGTAGTGCCAGTGCTCGGGCGCGAGCGTCTTTTCCACGGTTAGCCCGACCTCGGAGGCCGGGCCATGCCATGCGTCCCACCGGATGGCGCCCACGATCGGGCGATTCATCTGCTCTTCGGCGTGGACGGATGGCGAAGCCAGTACCAGTAAGATCCCAATAGTTACGAACAGCATGTTATCCCTCGCTTGAGCACCCACTTGAATCAATCGGTCGCGTTGAAAGGCTCTATGACTTCTGGGTCGTATCGTTCGTTAGGATAATTGAGGTCGAGAGTTCTCGCAATCAACCTCGTTTCCACAAGAGGGTCTTTTCGCGTCATGTCTCGGTTCGGGAAGGCATTCGGGACTTCGGAGCAGCGGGATGACGCAATCGATAGCCTGACGCATTGTCCCGCGGAGGCGGATTCGAGACACCGTCTTGGGCGCGACGTGCTGGTGCGAAGTGCGCCGAATAGCCATTCGGGAAGCAGTAGGTCGTCACTTGGCAGCAGGTTCTCCACTTGGGCCGGGCGAAGCCTCCATCTCCTCAGGGGAGACCAAGGTGTTGTTTTGCGATTTGGCGGTTGCTCCCTCAATGGCGATTGGTTCCGCAAGGGAACTGCAAACCCAGTTGTTTTGGACAAGATGTGCGCGTCCTTGCCCGGAGACTTGAATGGCTGCGAGGAACTCTTCCGTGGTGGGTGCCATGATGGTGTTGTCGGAGATTATGCACCCCATTCCGCCAACGACGTGCACGCCGCGAAATCGGGGAAGGATGATTTGGCAGTCGGAAATCCGGCAGCGGTTCGAATCGATAAGCGTTATCGCGCCACCGCGTTCCGGGGTTCCGAAGCGGTGGAGGCTGATGGTATTGCCGGCAATGAGAGAATCATTGCAATTCTCCAACAAGACGCCGTCATCGTGGACGATCTTGCCTGCATCCGTGGAAGTGCGCGTACCCACGTTGTTTCCGCTAACGACAATGTCGCTGCACTGCTGGAGATGAATGTTGAGCGTCTTGCCCCCGTAGATGGTGTTACCCGAAAGCGTTACCTTGGACGCGTGGGACATGACGATGTTCTTGTCCCGATCTCCAATGATGTTGCCTGAAATAGCTATGACGCGTGCCGCGGATGGCGAGTCTATTGTGCTCCCCGAGATGAGAATGTTGGCGCCGGCGTTTTCCGGGCGGGCCTGGATTGTGTTGCCGGTGATGCTGTATTCGCTGATGATGTTCTCTGGCGCCTCAAGGACAATCTCGCCGGAGGATTCGGTGCTTCCGGCGTTGTATTCGATGTCGTTGCCCGAGATTTGCACGTTGTGCACATCGCCATTGAACTGCCGGATGCCGGCGCGTTTGCTGTAGCTGATGTGGTTTCCGATGATGTTGATTTGGTGGAGATTGCAGTTGTCCAGAAATACGC
>JBAZRU010000275.1:3680-8468 GCA_041662805.1 Candidatus Hydrogenedentales bacterium
GTCGGCGCAATCGTAGATGTGCGAGTCGGCGATGATGACGTTTCGGTTTCGCTCGACGAGGTGTATGCCGTAGCGGCAACGGCGGATAAGCACGTTCCGGATAATGCACTTCATGCTGCGAGTCAGTTCGATGCCGTCCGCCTGTTCGTGCTTGCCCAGAATCTCAAGGTCGCTGATGATGGGAAGCCGTTCTTTCTCCCAGGTGTGTTCCTCAACTGAATCCGGGTGGGCCGTTCCTTGGTGGTTGCCGATGACTTGCACGGCTGGACCGGCGAAGTTCACAACGATGCGTGTAGCGCCGTCCGCGCCGCGCATGGAACGGTAGCCTCGGATGGGCAAGTCAATCCGGAGTGGCGCGTCGATGAGGAAGGTCCCTGCGGGAATCGCAACGAGTCCCTCGCTTTCATCGATCAACTGTTGCAGCGCCGCCGTGGCGGGGCGCTGGCCGTCGGCCAGGCTTCTAAGCGCTTCGAGAGTGGCGTCCTGAGCTAGACTCGCCGAAGCCAATAGGAGCATCGCCAAGCTGGCTAGAATGGGACGACAAAAGGCAAATTGCATGGTTGCATCCTTCTTGTGGCAGGAATTGTATTGGAGTCGAGATTTGGAGCGCGACATCCGCCTGCATCCCCTTGCCCATATCGATTGTAGCTCTTTCGCGCGTCAATCCTGCAACGGACGTAGCCGGCTGCAACACGCTGCGTGATAGGATGAAGCAGCGCGCCTATGACGCGCGCTTGTATGACGGTGCGAATTGCGTACTCGAAGAGGGATAGAAACAGGAATAGGCGGCAACCCCTATCCTGAGGTTTAGCATGCTATCGAGCGGGAGAGAGATTACAGAAGAGATGTCACTCTGCGATGGCGCCGGCCGTTTGAATCCGGATGCCGTAGGATGGTCGCGAAGACCGTTTCATACGTGCAACTTGCGGGGCAGGTTTCCGCGGAAGAAGAAGTGGGACTACTGGTGTATCGTCGGAGAGCGGTTTCTGTTTTCTGCGACCATCGCCAATCTCGACTACCTATCCATTGGGGCCGCGTATCTTTTGGAATACGATTCGAAGCGCTTTGCCGAGGATGTTGCCGTAAGGGTGTTGACGCGCTCGCCAGCTATGCCTGAGTCCGTCGAGGGCAGCATTCAGTTTGAACACGCCAATATGCGCCTCGCGTTCGAATGCACCGGGAACGGACTTCATCTTTCGGTTCAGTCCCGTTCATTTGCGGGCAAGCCGCTAAACGTCTCCTTGGACATTGCCCGTCCTGCGGATGTTGAAAGCCTCAACGTCGTGATTCCGTGGAGTAGAAGCAGGTTTCAGTTCACGTCGAAGCAACATTGTCTGCCCGCTGAAGGGACCATTGCGTGGGGAGAAGAGACGTTCACGTTTTCGCCCGGGTCTGCATTCGCTTGCCTTGATTATGGGCGCGGCGTCTGGCCTTATCGCACCACGTGGAATTGGGCGGGGTTTTCCGGTCGCAGCGGCAACGACACATTCGGTGTCAACATGGGGGCCAAGTGGACCGACAACACAGGGATGAACGAAAACGGGATTATTGTGAACGGTCGTTTGCACAAAATCCTCGATGAAATTGTCTTTGAGTATGACGACGGGGATTTCATGCAGCCTTGGCGCATGAAGTCTAGATCCAGCGATACAGTCAGGCTTGAATTCAATCCGTTTTACGACAGGGCCGACGATTCAAACTTCCTCATCGTCCGTTCCAGCGTTCATCAGGTGTTTGGGCGCTACTGGGGAACGCTCCGGGCGGATGGCAGGGCTATCGCTGTGAATGGGGTAGTCGGCTGGGCGGAAGAGCATCGCGCTCGGTGGTAGCTGGCAGGGAGGGTAAGGCGCCAAGGGGGCGCGAAATGGCGCAATACTCCCCGGTTGTTGAAAGAGTGGTTGTCTATTTAGGGCTATATAAATAATACAGAACTATTCTGCGCCTTTGTGTCCAGAGGCTTAGGGGGCAGTCCGTATGTGGTGGTGCATCGGGATGTGGATGGACGAGCAGGGAGACGGATGTTTTCACTTGACGCTTGTGAGGAACTGCTGGTATAGTGATAGCGCTTGAACACAACCTGTAGTGGGTTGAGTTTTTCGCCGGTAACGCGCTAGTGGTTCAATTGTAGTCTGAGTGTATCGATTCCAGGCAGTATGAGGCTTGGAGAGTAAAGTCGCTGGGTTCAACGGAATTTGCTGGCGGTAAAGTGTGAAAAGTGGTAGACTTGTTGAATGCTCAGGGGTGTGATATAGTCTTGAGTAAACATGGACGCTGCCGTCAAGGCGGGTCTGTAGGGTGCAGCAAAAGGAGGAAAACGCACATGTCGAATTGGAAACGCTTCGCTGTAGTGATGACGGTTTTGGTAAGTGTAGCTCTGCCGGTAATGGTAGGCTGTAACCTGCTTCAGTATCAGTTCGAGATCAACAATCTGACTTCGTTCGACCTGACGGAAGTCAACATCACGACTGATGGTGCGGCATCTTGGGGTTCGAACGACCTGACCGCCGTGCTTGCGCCGGGTGGATCGGAAGACATCAAGGGATTTTCGGCAGGCGACTACATGGTTCGTGGCGTATTTGACGTGGCTGACGGCGATGTTTGCGAGCCTGTGTACAACAACGAGTACCTTGTGTACAACACGAACATCGAAATTACGACGACGAACGTCGCGATTGACTATCAAGAAGAGTACGATGGGGAATGCACCGACATTTATGGTGCAGTTCGCTTCGTGATCTAAGGGCTTCGCTGCTCTGAGTTAAGAAGACCAAGCCACTCCTTCGACCGTAAGAGAGAAGGGGTGGCTTGTTTCAGTTTTGACGAGTTGTCCTGGGGAGTCCGCCAAGGAGCGTATTTGAGATGGCCGGCATCGGGTGGTGGAGATAGCCGTTCGGTTTCGGCAGATCGGGGACCTAACCACCTTGTACCCCATATCCGTATCGCGGTGGTGCGTTCCATTTCAAACGCGCTCCAAAATAAGTTGAATGGCGTGTTTCGCGACGTAGTATAATGGCGATGCTGGAACGAGTCTGGATATTATGAGCGTGGCCAATAGACAAGAGAACAGGAGGCGGAAATGAGGACATGGAAGAAAGCGGCGATTGCGATGGCCTTGGTTGTGGGTATCGTTGCGCCCGTTACGGTGGGTTGTAACCTGCTGAGTTACCAGATTTGCGTGAACAATCAAAGTTCCTACGACCTTGTTGAGGTCAACGTGGTGACTCAGGGTGCCGTTTCGTGGGGTTCGGATGACCTCGTGGGCATCGTGGGTCCGGGCGAAACTCAGGATATTAAAGGGTTCTCGGCAGGTGAGTATATGGTCCGCGGAGTCTTCGATGTTGCGGACGGCCAGGTTTGCGAGCCGGTCATCAACAACGAGTATATCGTGACGAACACGAATATCGAAATCACGACAACGAACGTTTGCATCGACTACGACGAGCAGTTTGTAGTGGAAACAAAGGCTCCGGGCGACTGCGTGGAGATCTACGGCAGCGTGCGCTTTGTGATCTAGATATCTTCGGCGTGACTCTATTCGGCCCTCGCATCCGAAGCGGATGCGAGGGCCATTTCATTGTGGGGTCAGAGGGATGGGAAATGCTGTTCGGTCCATTTTTGAATTGACAAGTTAGATCCACACTCCTAAGATCTAGGTGCTGTGTAGGCTCTGCTGAAATGCGTACTGGACGGAACTACATCTCAACTTTTCGACATGAAGGAGAGTAACCATGAAGACACTGACCCGATACGCTGGTGTGGTGATCGTGGCAACGGCCCTGATCGTCCCCATGATGGTGGGGTGTAACATTCTCCAGTATCAATTCTGCATCAATAACCTCACCGAATACGATTTGAAGGAAGTGAATATCGTGACGCAGGGTTCCGCGTCATGGGGAGCGAACGATCTTTCGGGAACCTTGGTTCCCGGAGGTTCGGAAGACATTAAGGGCTTCGCAGCGGGAACCTATATGGTGCGTGGCGTGTTCGATGTGGTCGATGAAGTGGACATCTGCGATGAAGTCATCAACGACGAGTACATCGTGATCAACGAGGGTCTCGAGATTACGACAACGAACATTTGCATCGATTACGATGAGCAGATTCCCAGCGATAAGAGCGAGATTTGCTTCGAGATCTATGGTGCGCCGCGTTTTGTGATCTAGCCCTCGCGCCGCGTTGGCAGCGCTTAGGGAGAGTGAGAGGTGTCGTCGGCGTTCCGTTGAAGAATTACGATTGAGGAAAGCTTGACTGCGTGGTATGCTGTGCCTCGGGGTATACGGAAGCCCCGGCTTATTCAAACAGAAGTGGCAGAAGGAGAGACTAAAATGCGTGCGGTACGTCGAATTGGCCTTCCGGTCGGAGTTGCCTTGGTTCTTGTGGCAACAGTGATGGCAGGGTGTAACCTGCTCCAGTATCAGTTCTGCATCAATAACCTGACCGATTACGACCTCACGGAAGTGAATATCGTATCTCAGGGAGCGCTGTCGTGGGGGGCGAACGATCTTACCGCCGTCCTTGCGCCAGGCGGGGCAGAAGACATCAAAGGCTTCTCGGCCGGCACGTACATGGTCCGCGGCGTGTTTGATGTCGCCGATGGTCCGATCTTCTGCGACGAGATCATCAATGACGAGTTGATCGTGGTGAATGAAGGACTCGAGATCACGACGACGAATATCTGCATCGATTACCAAGAGACTCTTGGTTCTCTGAACGGCGAGAACTCGAAAGCGGTTATTTGCACGACTATCTACGGTGCTGTGCGCTTCGAGATCTAGTGCCGATTCGATT
>JBAZRU010000276.1:0-8464 GCA_041662805.1 Candidatus Hydrogenedentales bacterium
ATCGCGCCCGCCTCGCGAACGCTCGCTATGAGGTCGCCGAAATCCTTGTCTTTCATCCGAATTCCTCTTTCACGATGCGGTTCAACGCACGTATCTGGTCAGGCGTGAGGTCGTCCTGAGCTGACTATCGATAAGCGAATAGCATGTAACATACCGAGGCGGCATGATCGATGAAATAAATGACGCGAATTCCTCCACGCTTTCCAGAACCGCCCATCCCGCATCGCACCTTGCGTAATCCTTTGGTTTCACCAATGACCGCCCCTTGCTCCGGACGCAGAGCCAAAGCACTCTGTAAGGATCGATACTCATCATCCGAAAGCAACGACACGACTTGCCGGGTGAAGATTGCCGTTTCAACAAAGCGCATGCCCCATTGTACGCCATTGACGCAGTCTCGACAAGAGGGCTAGAAGGAGGCCTTTGGCGGATCTGGGTAGATACAGCCGGGAAACAAGGGGGAATTACGCAACATTACTAAGAAAATCGCCAACACCTTAACAAGCAAGTCCTGTTTGACGCCGGTTAGGCGCCGGTTCTGGCTGGAAATGGGCAATCTCCCGGGATGGGATTGGTGAAGAAATAGCTCGCTGTATCGTCAGTAATCCATAGATACGGTGCTTGCACCGATACAGAGGAGACCAGAACATGAACCGCCATCTGACCGTGAAGTACGCCGTCGTCGCGAGTGCCTTATTGGCCGTCGCTTGCGTTTCGGCTGTGGCACAATCGGGTACGCCGAAGAGGTCGATGTCCGCGGAAGATGTGATGGAACGCGATCATCGGCAGAACGCGGAACTCAATGAGCGCAACAGCCAAGTTGGCCGATATGCTCCCTACTTCAGCCGCGAGGCTGCGATGGACGATTTGAATCGGCGGAATCATCGCCCCGCGCCGACGCCATACCCCAATCCGGGTCCGTTTCCTCCGCGCCATTGCCACAACCATTATTGTGGATGGGTCGAAGGGCACTATGAGACGTACGAGCGGGTGATTTGGGTGCCGCCACACTATGAGGAGCAGTATGTGCCACCGGTGTACGGGTATCGCTGGGTCAACGGAATCCGGAAGGTGGTGGTCTACCGGCAGGGGTATTATGACCGCGTGCTGCTGCCGGGGTATTACAGGACCACGGTCGATACTGTATGGGTGCCGGGACGTTGGACGTGCGGGTACTGAGGAAGAATCCCCGCAAATCGATAGTCCATGAGAAGAGCACGTGCCGCGAAGAATTTGGACGCCTGACCATCGGGTCAGGCGTCCTTCATTTAATCACAGTCCTCGGTTATCCCGCCTGTTACAGAGGGCAGAGGAAGACGCCCGGCACAGAGACCGGGCGCTGAATACAAGCCCAAGACGCCCGGCACTGAGACCGGGCGCTACAAATACAAGCCCAAGACGCCCGGCACAGAGACCGGGCGCTGTCTACAGAAGAGCGAGGAGTTGGGCTGCTGCGCCGGATTGTCCGAGGATATAAACTGGCGAACCGGTGAGGCGTAGCTCGGGTCCTTTCACTTCTTGTCCCATGAGGTTTACGCAACGCGTGTTTTCCGGGACGTGGGCGGTTGCCTTTTCCTGCGGATCCCAGACAATGAGGACGGACTGGCTTCCGGTCTCGAAGGCGAAGGCAAGGTTGGAGCCGTTGGCCTTGTCGGCGACGTACTTCGGGGAGGCTCCCATTAATTCCGTGAAAACGGCCATGGCCGGAAGGACTTTGCGCACGGCTCCGTCGGCGAACATGCAGCTCTCCGTACCGGGTTTGTTGACAGAGCCGGTGCAACCGGAGTGGAGGAAGATTTTCTCTCCGCCGCGGCCCAGGAAGATTGTGCAGTAGCGGACGATGTAGTCGGCGACTTCCTTCTCGGTGAGGAGCCTCGGTTCGGAGAAAGTGCCGGGAATGGGCCTGAACGGTTGGCGCGGCAGGTCGTCGGTGCCGAAGTACGAGAACTCGGTCATCCACATGGGCTTGGGTCCGCCGTGCGCCTTCATCGCGTCCTGGAGAGCGCCAATGGATGAGAAGCGTTCTTCCGGGGGAATCTTGCCGGGATAGTCGTGGACGCCGTAGATGTCAACCATGTCCAGGATGCCCGCCTCTACCATGGGGATAGTGTAGCGGCCGTCGAAAAACATGCCCGGACCGCCCATGATGCGGGCGGAGGGATTGGCGGCGCGTATGGCGGGAGCGACCTGGCGGAGAAGGCTTAGGTAGTCGTCGATGGTGAAACCCTTGAGGGTCTTGCTGTTCAGGGAACCGGTGTCGGGCAGCGAATAGAGCGTGAAGAGGGGCTCGTTCAGGAATTCCCAGACTTGGATCTGTTCTTTGTAGCGGCCGACGGCAGCCGACGCGAAGCCTGCCAGTTCATTCACGTCTTGCGGTGGCCAGGCCCAGCGCGCCCGGGGGATCAATTCCTGGTCGTCGCCCTGACCTCCGGATTTGTAGCGCGCCGACTCCGCCTGAAGGGTTTCCAGCGGGGGCGCGGTGGAATTCCAGTCCGCAGCCGGGAACGGGATCATCGCCATCAGGTTCGCGCCCTGGTCGACGACGCGGTTCATCTGCGGGTCGCTGACCTGCCATTGGGGTTTCCCTTGCTCCGGTTCGACGTGCTGCCATTTGAGCGACCAGTCGCGGTACCAACTCACGCCAGCCTTGTTTGCCAGGCCGATCAAGAATGCAGTGGGGTAGGCGTGATTGACGCCGAGGACCGTTTCTTTGGCCGTGCGCGGAGGGACTATCGCAATGCGGAGCAGGCGCGATTCTTCCGACTTTCCGCTCTTGCAGACTGCCGTGACCCGGTAGAAGCCCTGCCACTGCGCCGGAATGGGGATGAGTTTTTCAATAGACGACCTTGCAGGTACGTCGAGAGTGACGGCGGGCAAGTCGATTGGGTTATCGAAGAAGTCAGTGACGTTGAAGCCGACTTCCACCTGAGCCGGTGCTTTTGTGTCGTTACTTGCGGTGACTGTCAGGTTCGCGGGTTCGCCAAGAGTGAAGACGCCCGCAGGCATGGATGGGACGACGCCGATTTCGACCTTGCTACGCGGCGCGAAGTCTGTGGCCTTCGAGCCTTTTTCGAGTTGGATTGCGTCGAGGTCCGCGATGACATCTTCTTCCTGCTTCAGGTCTGGTCCGGCGACGACAAAGAGGAAGGGGTGCTTGGGCACGAAGGTGTGGCTGTAGCGTTTCCAGTCCTGGGTCAATTCCACGCTAAGGAAGATCTCTTCCTGTGCACTCCCCCACCCTTCGGCGGGGTCTTCGTTTTGTACGCCGATGATGGCAGGGACCCCGTTGCGTGAGGCGCGCATGTCGAGCGAAAGCGTGTAGGGTTGGCCGGGCTCGACTTCGATCCAACCGAGATTCGCTGCCAGAGGACGCAACTCACGGTGATCGACTGGATAGAAGTAGTCGAAGTTAAACACGGGCGTGTTGTCACCGCCTAAGGGAATGCGGAGAAAGGCTTGGCCGTGCGTGCCGGGCGACGATTGCACGGAGCCGTGCAGGGCGGCGAGGTTGCCCCAATTGGGCACGAGAGGGGCCCATGCATTTTGAAAGCCCGCGCCGTGGCCGAGGGAAGACCAACCGGATGTGCCTGCTTCGAATGAACCGTTGGGGAGCAGGTTCTTGTTGCCGAGCGACGGGACGGTGTTGGTGAAGCGGACACGCTCCGCGGCTTCGGCGGCGGAGGCGCGTATCGGCGAGAGACAGGATAGAACGGCGCAGATAAGGGGAAGAGTGAATAGCCGGGAATTTGGTTTGAAGCGCTGCATGTGGTTTTCCCCCCTGCTTGTCGCCGAAGTCAGATTGTGGATGTGAATGTAATCTCTTTTTGCGGTGTGGTCAATGGCGATTGGTGGCTGGGTGAGGGACTTATATGGCTTATATGACTTATAGGACCTATAGGACCTATAGGACCTATAGGACCTATAGAACCTATACTAACCAAAGCGCCCCGCCAGACCGCGCCGACCCCCGGCCCAGACCCCAGACCCAGACCCCAGACCCAGACCCCAAACCCCAGACCCCAAACCCCAGACCCCAAACCCCAGACCCCAAACCCCAGACCCCACTTCGAGCTAGTTGCGCGGGGGAAGGCTTCCTTCTAGAATGACATCAACTGCAAGCCCCTGGCGAGAGGTACTTCTTATGCATGTGAAGGCGTCTTTCTGTCGTTGGCATTCGCTCCGCACCGTTTTGGTGTTGCCGGTTGTTTGCGCATTTGTGTATGCGCAGGAGCAGCCTCCTCCCACTCCAAATTCTGCAACTGCCGTCGTGTTCGATGCGGCAATCAAGCCCATCTTCGCGGAGCGCTGCGTGGGATGCCACGGCGCGGAAAAGCAGAAGGCAGGGTTGCGCTTGGACCTGCCCGAGTGCATCAGCGCCGGGGGCGAGGATGGTCCTGTAGTCGTGGCCGGCAAGCCCGATGAGAGTGCGTTGTACAAGCGAGTGACGCTTCCGGCAGGCCATGAAGACATCATGCCACCGAAGGGCGATCCGCTAACCAAAGAGCAGACGGACTTGATCCGTCAGTGGATCGAGCTGGGTGCGACATTTGCCGCGACGCCGGCCACGGAACCGGCTCCAGCGCCTGCCCCGACACCTGCTCCGGCTCCAGCCGTGGAGATCACGCCCGAGCAACCGGCACCTGTGAGCATTCTCGATGAACTGGAGAAGACGGTCACGCCGGCGTCGCAGGAGTCGCTGGACGCGCTGCGCGCGCTGGGCGCGTTGGCCATGCCGCTGGATCAGAAGAGTCCCCTTGTGCAGGTCAATTTTCAGATTGCGGGGGAAGCCATCGGCGACGAGCAGTTGGCGGCGCTTGATTCGGTGAAGGATCAGGTGACGTGGCTGAATCTTGCGGGGACGAAGGTATCAGATGCGGGACTGGCAAAGCTGGCGTCGTTGCAGAATCTCACTTCAATTCACTTGGAGAAGACAGCAATCACGGATGCGGGCCTGGAGCATTTGAAGGGCTTGCAGCATCTGCAGTATCTGAATCTGTACGCGACGAAGATTTCCGATGCAGGCTTGACGCAGCTTGAGGGATTGAAGGAGTTGAAGAGCCTATACCTTTGGCAGTCGGGAGTGACGCCGGAGGGGGCCGAGAAGCTGAAGCAGTGCATCGCAGGATTGCACGTGAACCTTGGCTTTGCCGCGCAGGCAGCGCCAAAACCCGAGCCGGACGCTACCCTCACGAAATTGGCCTTATTCTTCGATGCGGAGAGTTGTTGCGCAAAGGCATTCGCCGAGAACAAGGCGTGCGATCATGATTGCTGTAAGGAGGCTGCCGCCAAAGGCGAGGTGTGCTTGAAGTGCAATCCGGGAACAGAAGCTAAGAAGAAGCTGGCCGCGTTGTACGATGCAGAAAGTTGCTGCGCAAAGGCGCTCGCGGCGGGTAAGGCATGCGACCATGATTGCTGCAAGGAGGCCGCCGTGAAAGGCGAGGCTTGCTTGAAGTGCAATCCCGGCGCAGCGGACAAGTTGAAGAGCCAGGCAGACGCGGCGCCACCGCAAGCCCCGGTAGCGCCGCCTGCTCCGGATGCGGCGGCTCCGCCAGATCCCGCGCCGCCCGCAGAAGAGCCGAAGCCGACGGTAGAAGGGCCTGCGCCACCCGCAGTACCTGCGCCACCGGAAGCACCCCCAGTTCCGACAACCGCCGACACCGTGCCCGCCAAGCAGACCCTCACCTTCAATCACGACATCCGCCCCATACTCTCAGACAACTGTCTTCGCTGCCATGGCCCCGATCGAAATGCGCGCAAAGCCGATCTGAGGCTGGACGTTCGCGAGAGTGCCGTTGCAGACCACGGAGATGAAACGGTCATAGTCCCAGGCGACAGCAGCAGAAGTGAGCTGGTCCGCCGCATCATGAGCGACGACCCTGAGTTCATGATGCCGCCGCCCAGCTCGGAGAAGCAGTTGTCGGAGAGTCAGCGGGAGATGCTCGCGCGGTGGATCAGCGAAGGGGCGGCCTATGAGGCGCACTGGGCGTACATACCACCCAGGAAGACTGAACCGCCTGCGTTGCGGAATGAGGCGTGGGCGCGGAATCCGATAGACCGGTTTGTTCTGGCAAAGATTGAAGAGGCGGGGTTGGAACCGTCACCCGAGGCGGATCGCCGGACCTTGATACGGCGGCTGTCCTTCGATCTCCTTGGCCTCCCCCCCACGCCTGAGGAAGTAGATGCCTTCATCGCGGACACGGCGCCGAGCGCCTACGAAGATCTGGTGGAGCGATTGCTGGCAAAGCCGCACTATGGCGAGCGCATGGCCGTCGATTGGCTGGACTTGGTGCGCTATGCAGACACCAACGGATACCACGGGGACGAGTTTCGCGAGGTGTACGCGTACCGCGATTATGTGATCGATGCATTCAACCGCAACAAGCCTTTCGATCAATTTACGATTGAGCAGCTAGCGGGCGATCTATTGCCGGACGCGACTCGCGAACAGAAGATTGCATCTGGCTACAACCGGCTCAATCAACTGACGGCGGAGGGCGGTGCGCAGCCGAAGGAGTACATCGCCAAGTATGCGGCGGACCGAGTGCGCACGACGTCTTCGGTGTGGCTTGCTTCGACGATGGGATGTGCGGAGTGCCACGATCACAAGTTCGATCCATTTACAACGAAAGACTTCTACAGTCTTGAGGCGTTCTTTGCAGACATCAAGGAGGAGGCCGTCTATACGGCGGGCGGTCCTTGGGGTCCCACGCTCATGCTGCCGACGCCTGAACAAGCCGCGGAGACGAGTAGCCTGGATGCGCGCATTGCGAAGTTGCGCGCGACGCTGGAATCGCCTACGCCGGAACTGGCGGCCGCACAGACGACTTGGGAAGAGGGCGTTCGAAGCCAAGTGGCTGCCGAGAAGAATGACTGGCTGCCGCTGGTTCCAGGGCGCACGAGTACAAAGAGCGGCACAACCTTAAACGTGCAGGACGATGCCGTCGTTGTGACGTCGGGCGATACCCCAGCGCAGGAGTCATACGCGCTGGAGTTCCGCACGAGCCAGCAGCAGATCTCAGGCCTGAGGCTGGAGGTTTACGCTGATGCGTCATTTCCGAACGGAGGTCTGAGCCGAGGCAACGGAAATTTCATACTGACCGGGGTTGAGGTGGTCGCATCCAGCGATGCAGCCCCAGCGCCGGAAACCATTGTGATTGGAACAGCGACCGCCGATTTTGAACAGAAGGATTTTCCCGTAGCGGCAACGATCGATGGCAAAGCCGAAACGGGTTGGGCGGTCTCGGGCCATGAGCAGCCAGGCAATCACGAAGCAGTGTTCACGTTTGCCAAGCCTTTGGCAGGCGGGCCCGGCACGACGTTGTTCGTTCACCTGAGACACGAGAGCGCGCAAGCCCAGCACGTCATTGGGAAGTTTCGGCTTTCGCTGACGACGGCGGCCTCGCCTGCCGTGACGCAATCGCGCGCGATTCCGCAAGCGGTCTTTGCGGCGATAGAAAAAGACGCGGCGGCGCGTTCGCCGGAGGAAGCGACGGCGTTGGCAGCCTACTACCGCGGCATTGCGCCGGGTTTGGATGGGATTCGAGCGGAGATTGTGACGGCTGAAGCGCGCAAGGCCGAGATCGAGAAGCAGACGCCGACGATGATGGCGACGGTGTCGGTAGAGCCGCGCGAAGTTCGCGTGCTCCCTCGTGGGAATTGGATGGATGAGAGCGGAGAAATCGTGCAGCCGGCAGTACCGGCGTTTCTTCCTTACAAGTCTCCCGAACAGCGGCGCTTGAACAGGCTGGACCTTGCTCAATGGCTGGTGGACCGGGACAACCCATTGACCGCGCGCGCATTTGTAAATCGGTTGTGGAAGCAGTTCCATGGGATGGGAATCTCCAGGAAGCTTGATGAACTTGGGTCGCAAGGAGAAACGCCCACCCACCCGGAGCTGTTGGATTGGCTGGCGCTTGAGTTTATGGACAGCGGTTGGGACATCAAGCACTTGGTGCGCCTGATCGTGGCGTCGAGCACGTATCGTCAGACCTCTGCCGGCACTGCGCCGCTCATGAGTCGTGATCCCGAGAACCGCCTGATTGCTAGGCAGGCGAGTTTTCGATTGGGCGCGGAGGCGATTCGCGACACGGCGCTGGCGGTCACGGGATTGCTCTCCGACAAGGTCGGCGGACCCAGTGTGTTTCCGTATCAACCGGATGGCTATTGGCGCGACTGCAACACGTTCAGAGGCCCGTTGATCTATGCGACGTCGACCGGCGACGATCAGTATCGTCGCGGCCTGTATACGATTTGGAAGCGGTCGTTTCTGCACCCGAGCATGCTGGCGTTCGACGCGCCGACACGCGAAGAATGCACGGCCGAGCGCGTGGCGAGCAGCACACCGTTGCAGGCACTGGTGCTGTTGAACGATCCGACGTACGTTGAGGCGGCGCGCTGCTTTGCGGAGCGGATTGAGCGTTGTGGCGGGCAGACACCGGAGGAGTGCATTGCGTGGGCATTCCGG